>CAJJYO010000017.1 GCA_905197385.1 uncultured Collinsella sp. | reverse complement strand
GAGGCCGCATCGGAGTCCAATGACCGCTTGGCCGCCATGATGCGCCGCAGCGCCCGCCGCGAGGAAGCCTACGTGCCTACCTCGCAGCTCCGCCGCTTCACCCTGCCCGATTCGGCGCCCATCATGCGCCGCGTCATGGGCTTTCTGTCCGACCAGGCCCGCACACTCATCCATGCCGGCGTGTCGCGCGACCGCATCTGCATCGATCCTGGCCCGGGCTTTGGTAAGTCGGCTAACGAGGACATCGTCATCCAGCGCGAGACTGCCAAGATGGCGTCACTGGGCTATCCGCTCATGTGCGCCGTGTCGCGCAAGCGCTTTGTGGGCGCCGTCTCGGGCGTGACCGAGGCCGCCGAGCGCGATGCCGCTACGTTTGGCGTGTGCCTGGGCGCCATCCAGGCCGGTGCCAACATCGTGCGCGTGCACGACGCCGCGGGTTTTGCGCAGTTCCTGAACGGTTACTGGGCGGTTGCCAAGCCGCAGCCGCGCCGCGCGTTTGTGGCTGTGGGCTCCAACCTGGGGCATCGCTGCGACAACATCCGCGCCGCACGCGAGATGATCGCCGAGATTCCACTCACCTGCGTGTCCAACTCCTCCAAGATTTACGAGAGCGAGCCGGCCTACGAGACGCGCCAGGACGCGTTTGCCAACGCCGTCATCGAGATCAAGACCGAGCTGGCGCCGCTGGTGCTGCTCGATGAGCTCATGAAGATCGAGGCCGAGCTGGGGCGCGACCGCTCCAAGAAGGCCAAGGCCAACGGTCCGCGCACCATCGACCTGGATCTGCTGTGGATGGATGGCGAGACCCACGGCGGCAAAAAGCTGCGCCTGCCGCATCCTCTCATTGGCGAGCGCGACTTTGTGCTGGTGCCGCTCGAGGACCTGATGCACGACCCAGCGCGGTTCTTCCGCTACAACGGTGTCGAGGTCAAGGAGCCCGAGGACCGCGTGGGCCATATCGTTGGCGAATTGGGGCGTATGTAGATGATCGAGATGAATGCTGTTGCCGCCGGCACCGAGCTCGACGCGGCGCGTAACGCGGGCCGCGAGGGCGTGTCCGCGGGCTGGTGCGCGTGGAGCGCGGGCGATGCTTCGCTGACGTTTTCGCTGGTTGTGCGCCCCGATGTGAACATGCATGCCTTCCACGGCCTGCCGTTTGTGGCCGCGATGGGCATGATGGACGCGCTCGTGGGCACGGCATCGACGCCGGGGTTGGGCCTTGCCGGTAAGGTGGGTATCCAGTGGCCGAGCGATATCGTGTGCGGTGCGCCTGCGTTTGAGACGTCGCTCGCGCGTGTTACCGTGAACGGCGGTGCCGGTGCTGTGGGCATGTTCGGTGCCGTGACGGTGGATATTGAGCGTTCGGCGTTGAGCGAGCTTGGTGTGGACGTGGCTGACGAAGCGCTGGTCGAGGCGCTCGCCGCCGCCGTGCTGGCCCGCGTGGACGCCTGGGCGGTTGTTGTCAACACGCCGCAAGGCGCCGCAGGGCCGTTGGCCCCCGTGTTGGGCGAGTACTTCGATATGGTGCCGCTGCTCGGTCGCCAAGTTGCGGCGGTGTCGCCCAACGGCTTGCCGCTTGCGGTCGGTGTGTTTGCGGGCCTGGACATCTGGGGTCGCGCGACCATCAAGACCGATGCCGGCGAGCAGGAGTTTCCGCCCGAGGCCGTACGAATTCGCGGGCTGTAGCGCGGGGCGTTCGCGCCCAAAGATAGACATGACAACAAGACCCTCCTCGGCCTGTGCCGGGGAGGGCTTTGCGTGACTGCGGGGTAGCACCTCGGACCTATTCCTCAAAACTGAAAATTTTTCGATTTTGAGGAATAGAATTAAGCCAGCTCGGGCTTTTGCGAGGTATATTCGTTGCAGAGCCTATTCCTCGAAACTGAAAAATTTTCGTTTTTGAGGAATAGCGATAAAAGACCGCAGGGAGGCGCCAATGAAACTCATCAATAGAACGTCATACATGGACATGTTGACGAGCCTTATTGGCGTGCCGGACATCAAGGTCATAACGGGCATTCGCCGTGGCGGTAAGTCAAAATTGCTCGAGGCCCTCCGCGATTACGTGGAGGCAAATCTGTCCAATTCGAATGTCATCCATATCAATTACAACCTTGACGAGTTCGAGGACCTGCTCGAATATCATGCCCTGCTCGCCTATGTAAAAGAGCATCGAGCGTCCGACAAGCAAAACTTCCTGCTTATCGATGAGGTTCAGATGTGCGACGGCTTTGAACGCGCGATCAACAGCCTCCATGCATCCGAGCAGTACGACATTTTCATTACCGGATCGAACGCCTTTTTGCTGTCGAGCGATCTGTCGACGCTCTTTACGGGGCGTACGTTCGAGATCGAGGTTTTCCCATTCTCGTTTGAGGAGTATCGTCTCTATGGCGACGAGGGCGATGTCGACCGCGACTTCGATGAGTACGCGAGAACCGGCGGTATGTCCGGCTCTTACCCTTATCCACTGCAGGAGCAGCGCTATCAATATCTCTCCAATGTCTTTAAAACGCTCATCGTGAGGGATATCGTGCAGCGGCATAACGTGAGAAACGAATCGGCGCTGCTGCGCATTGCCGATTACATGATGGACAACGTTTCCAACATTACGTCGGCACGCAACATTACTGATGCATTAAATGCGGATGGGCTAAAGATTACGAACAAGACGGTCGGCACGTACATGGGGTACCTGTGCGATGCGTTTGCCTTCTATAAAGTTCGTCGGTACGACATTCGCGGCAAAAAATACCTTAAGAGCGGCGAGAAATATTACCTGGCAGACCACGCGTTCAAATACGCACTGCTCGGTACACGTGATATGGATTGGGGACGCGTATACGAGAACATGGTGGCCATCGAGCTGCTGCGCCGCGGATACGAGGTATACGTCGGTGTGCTCTATAAAAAGGAAATTGACTTTATAGCAATCAAGCGAAGCGAGAAGCTCTACATTCAGGTGAGCGACGACATCAGCTCGGATAAGACATTTGAACGCGAGATTTCGCCACTGCTGAGCATTGGCGACGCGTACCCCAAGATGATTCTCGCCCGAACGCATCACGAGGCCACGGACCGCAATGGGGTGCAGATCGTGGACCTGGCGAGGTGGCTATGCGGCGAGGCGTAGCAGAAAGCCTATTCCTCAAAACTGATAAATTTTCGATTTTGAGGAATAGGACCGATGCGTTGCCTAGTTCGCCGCTCGCGTTCGTGCTCGACTTAAGCCCCTGCTCTATCCCAGCTCCTGCATGCGGCGGTAGATTTCGCAGATACCCTTGATGGTGAGCTGTCCGTCGACCACGTCGAAGGCATCGGTCGAATCGGCGACGATGCCGGCGAGACCGCCCGTGGCGATAACGGTGGCATCCTCGCGGCCCAGCTCGCGCTTCATGCGCGCGACCAGGCCCTCGGCCATGGCGGCGGCGCCCATCACGGCGCCGACCTTGATGCACTCCTCGGTATCGCGGCCGATGGCGTGCTCGGGCGCCTCGAGCGGCACGCTGGCGAGCTTGGCGGCACGGGCGGCAAGCGCGTCCATGGAGATGCGAATGCCCGGCGCGATCGCTCCGCCAATGTAATAACCGTCCTCATCGATGACGTCGATATTGGTCGCGGTGCCAAAGTCCACCACGATTGCCGGCGCGCCGTAGAAAGTTTCGGCCGCAACGGCGTTAGCGACGCGATCGGCGCCTACGGCTTGGGGACGCGCCGCGCGCAGCTTGGTCACCGCGGCCGTCTGCGGCCCGATGACGATGGCGTCCGCGGCAATGCGGTCGGCCACGGCGTGCCATTCGCGCGAGAGCTGCGGCACCACGCCGGCAAAGGCGATCGCGTCGACCGCGTCGAGCGAAAGGCCGTACATCTTAAAGAAACCCATCAGGCGCACATGGATCTCGTCGGCGGTATAGGAGCGGTCGGTGGGCATGCGCCACGACTGCACCAGCTCGTCTCCGTCAAACAGGCCCATGGCCGTCTGCGTGTTTCCCATATCGATAGCGAGCAGCATGTCTACTCCCAGTGTTGGCATAAAAGGACGCGCACCATTGTATACGCGTCGCCGACGGCACTCGGCTGCGATTCGTTTACGGTGATAGGGGCTGAGGGGTTTAAATATGAAGGAATTATGCTCCACGAGTTTTTCCTTGCCGTTTACCGAACTCCCGCGTAATATTCTTTCTTGCGCACATGAGGCGCCCAGACATTGCGGGGTGGAGCAGTCTGGTAGCTCGCCGGGCTCATAACCCGGAGGTCGTAGGTTCAAATCCTGCCCCCGCGACCAAAATTTCAGCCCTGAACTGGTAAAACGGTTCAGGGCTTTTTCGTTGCCTTGGGGCAAAAATGCCCAAAGTAATCTGTATGGTAATATGTATGAGCGAAAAAAGCCTTAGACCCTGCGTTTCGCCAGGCTATCTCTGAGCGCTCGGAGCACCTCAACCGCAACGGGCAACTCGTCAATCTCGAATGAATCAAGAATCTCTTGCACCTCGGCGGAAAGCTTCGCCTTGTCGGGTTTTGGGGCGTCACTGAGCAAAGCGTCGGTGCCTACCGACAGCTCCTCTGCAATCTTTGCGAGCACGGGCAAGCTCAGCTTGGTGTTGCCCGTTTCGATGTGGCTCATGTGCGTTACCGATATTCCAACTTTTTGCGCGAGCGCCTCCTGCGACAGCCCGCAGGCTTTGCGGTAACGCCTGATGCGCTGTCCTATGTCGAAGTATTTCATTTTAACCGCCCGTCAAAATCAAGTTGCCTTGAATCGTATGGGCGATTAGCCTCAAATATAATAAACTGGAAAGGCTGTATTTCATGCATGCAGTTAATGTTTGAGACCTCATTCTTACGAACGAGGCGAGAGCGTTAGTGAGTCAAAAAAACAGGAGGTAATGCGATGACGCCAATGAACGAGCAGGAAAACCTGCTATCGGGTATCACAATCGCTCATAACCTGATGCACCGCGTGGTCAGTCTTCAGCAACGCATCAACCAGCTCACCACTCAGTTTGCCGCCAAGACGGAAAAGAAGACTAAAAGGCACCCTGTTCTCTATGCAATCGGGGGCTTCCTTATCGCGTTCACGCTTATCACGAGCACGCCACTTAAGGTGATAACGTATCTCCCTACCCTTCCGTTCTTCTCGATGGGAGGCACGGAGCTTCAATTGGCGGTCTGGAATATCGTGAACCTCATCGTCTCAGCTATCATCGGTGCGATTCTATACAAGGTCATAGCGAAGACGGCGGACAAAAGCCGCTCCCAGAGAAATGCCGCGATTGACCAAAGCAACCAACGAGTTGAAGCCAACAACCAGGCCCTAGCCCAGAGCATCGAGCAAACCAAGCAGGAGATTTTCGCCGTACAGCAGCAATGGGCTTCGCAGGTCGCCCCGTGGTACCCCATGGATTACGACAGCATCGAAGCCGTGGATTTCTTCCTTGCTGCCGTGCGCAACCATCGCGCCACCACCGTACAGGAGATGGTCAACCTCTACGAGACCGAGATGCACCAGCGCCGCATGGAAGCGGGCCAGCAGCAGATTCTCAACCAGCAGCGCATCGGCAACATGCTGCAAATAGGCAACCTGTTCATGCAGGGGCAGATTCTCAATCAGGCCCAGCAGATAAACGCGAACACCGCCAGTGCGAGCGGCAACCTCGACTGGATGGCTCGCGCGATGGGAAAGCGCTAAGTAATGACGCGGTTGACATAACGAGGCAACTCGAAACCACCATGAAAGAAAAGGGGATGGATAATGAACGGATTATCCCAGTGGGCGCGCTCGCATAAGCCCCAAGCCGCAGCGATAGCCGCTGCGATCGTTGTTGCGATCGTTGTTGCGATAGCCGTGGCAAGTGGAGCGTTCGCAACGTCCGAGCAACAACCAGAACAGCAGGAGTCAAGAACTGTCGATGTGACCCTCAGCGTCACGGCCGACCACGGCTGGGACGAGAACTCCACGCCCGCCATCGCCCATATCGAGGGCAACGACGTGGACTTCTACCACGCGGTGACCCCTGATGCCGAAGGCAACAAGGGCACTTCCACGGTCGAACTCGCCGAGGGCGACTACACCGTGAGCTTCGTCAGCCCCGTCAACTCCGACGGTTCCGCGTTCGACATCTACGACACGGGCGCTCCCGTCGACATCACCGTCGACGCCGACGCGAAGACCGCACCTGCCGTCAACTGCCCCATGGCGCAGATTCCCGCCGACAAGGTCACCGATGACATGCTCGCCGACATCGTCAACAAGACCAAGGACGCCATCAAGAAGGGTGACGAGACCCTGAAGGGCGATGCGGGCACTGGCATCCTCGATAAGCTCGACGGCAACGTAGCCAAGAACCCGAACGCGAGCGACAAGACCAAGCAGGAGGCAACTGACGCCGACAAGGACGTCGATGTCAACGACAAGCCTGCACAGACGACGCCGTCTGCCAAGAATGACAACAACGCCAAGGCCGACAGCAACGCTGGTTCCCAGCCTTCCAACAACGGTTCTTCGAACGCTGGTTCTGCTTCCAGCAAGCCCTCCCAGTCCAGCCAGCCTTCCAAGCCTGCCCACACGCACACTTGGGTGAACCACACGGCCACCCGCAATGTCTGGGTAAGCAACTGGGTCGACGTGCCAGACTACAGTACTCAGCAGGTCGCTGTCGGTACCAAATACATCTTCTCTTACGACGGCTATACCACTACTAGCGACGCCGACGCCGAGTCACACGCTGTAGCACTCATCAAGCAGGGTTTGCCTGATAACTACCGTATGGAAACTGTTTACGAGACCCAGACTGTCCAGACTGGTTCCCACAAGGAAGACCACGGTACCAACAAGACCGAAACCTACGTGGACTACGTGTATTGCAGTTCGTGTGGTGCTCGCCAGTAGCCCATCACGGCACGTGCTGTGTTCGGGCATAGCCCTCACAGACCCGCGCGCTCCCTTTCGGTCGCGTGCAGGTGTCCGTTTCCCGAACAAGGGGAGCATCCGCATAACGGGTGCTCCCCTTGTTTTTTGCCCAGATGCTCCGGAATACCGCGAAACAGGATCAGCAACAGCGCACCGGCCTTTGAAGGGCTTTTCGAGGTCTTTCGGTGGGCTGTTCTGAGACCTTTTCGCGCCCCTGTCCGAACAAAGCCCCTGCGAAGGTCTTTCGCTGGGCTGTGCTGAGCCCATTTCGCGCCCCTGCCCGAACAGAGCCCCTGCGGAGGTCTTTCGAAGGTCTTTCGCTGGGCTTTGGATGGGCATGCGTGAAAGACGCCTGCGGCGTCGGGTGCCTCTGAAACGGAGATAAGGAGGTACACGATGGACAGGGAGCGTCTTGAACCCAGCAGCCCCCAGGAGGAGGCCATGTGGAGGGCGCAGGTGCTCAGGCGCACCGCCCGCATCTGCTCGGCGAAGGCCAAGGAGCTTGAGCGCATGGCGAAGGTGGACGGCAACGCCCCCATGCGCGACAGCGGCACCCTGAAGGACGTGCTCAGGCGCATCGACAACGTGATGGAGTGGCGGTTCGTGAACGCTCTGGGCGAGGTCGTCCTCGACGGGGACATGCTCGCGGAGAGCATCGACTGCGAGGCCCTGCGCACCATGCGCTACTGCGTGGCTGAATGTCTCAAGCGAATCGAGGAGCGGGAAGCGGAGGGGAAAAGCGATGAGTGACTACGGCATCAAGACCTACGCCGACCTCGCCGAGACGTGCGGGAACATGGTGCTCGCAAACGAGATGGCAAAACGCCCGCTTGAGCTTGTAAGTGGGGACTGGGCGCCATGGGAGGAGATTTTCCAGTGGTACATCATACAGGACCCGTCGTTTGTCATGGGGCACACGGGCGAGCCGGTGTTCTACGACGAGGAGCTTGACCTGTACGTCCTTGGGGTAAATCATCTAGGCACGGCTTGGCAGCTCGTGCCCGCTCCGACAATCTACGACTGAAAAGACGCCGAAGGGCGCAGCGAAACAATCGCTGCGCCCTTTATTTTTTTGCTTCGCGGACACTCAAGACGCACTTTCTACACGTCGTCACTTTACGCCTGGACTTGTAGAAAAACTCCGAGAAGATTGCCCCGTTTATGGGGCTTGCCGAAGCGCTTTCTACAACTGTCGCAATTTTCGACAAATTCAACCCCTGAAACACGCCTTGTTTTCTACGGCGTTTCACGCCATATATCAGGAGAAATCGCCTTGGCTCCCTCCGCTATACGCTTCGGGGGCAAAAAAGGCAAAAGGGCATAAGGGGGACTGACGCAGCGTGCGCTGCGGTCGGCATAGCCGACAGTCTCCCTCGATGCGACCTTAGGGTCGCAAACGCTGCGAGCGCAAGGCGCTCGCAGATGCCGTCTCAGGACGTACGCCAGCGGGCTTGGGTGCCGGCGGAGCGCCACATGAAAAGGGACGGAGGCGAAAAGCCGTCCGTCCCTATCGAGACAGTGGATGCCGCCGTGATCGAAGCGACTACCCCTGCGGTGCGGGGCAGATCGCTTCGCTTTCGCGGCGGCCTGCATCATGAGGTTCAGCGGGCTGCGGGTTGGCTTACGGCTCGCCTTGCGGGACGTCTCGCACCAGCCCCTCGTATCGCTCCTTGATGCTGGCGGGCATGCACCGGCGGTCGGTGTCGGACCCGCAATAGGCTCTGTTCATCCACTCGGTCACTTCGTACTCCAAGATGAGCGGTTCGGGCCAGCCCATCTTTGAGGGGGCGCGGACGGGGTTTTGGGTGGAGCTCCATCCGATGCCGTGCTGGGGCAGGAGCGCCTTGACCTCCTTGACGAAGACCTGCTTGGACTGAACCCTTCCCGAGGGGTTGTTGCGCCGCGACCAGTGACGGTACAGGTCGTGGAGGAACTGCCAGGGGAGCAAATCCCAAGTGACTTGCGGCAGGATGTCGTCGAGGAACTGGCGCACGGGGTCGTTCACCTCGCGATACTCGGCAAGGAGCCTGCACGTCGCCTCGGGGGCGTCAAGCTCGTAGTAATCGGTCTTTGCGAGGATGCGGTGGAGCACGTATTCGAGGACTTCGGGTCGGTTCAGGTAGTCGCCCTTGATGTACTTGCGCTCGCAGCCCTCGAAGCGCTTCTCGAAGGGAATCACCAGAAGGCGGCGGTACAGAGACTCCGACTTGTCGCGAAGCTTCGGCAGCGAGTTGATGCACTGAATCATGAAGCCTCGGAACTTCACCGAGCGCGGGTCTTTGAACTTGCGGTTCATCAAGAACGGGTCTCCCGTGATGATGGACTTGAGCGCCGCCGCATCGTCCAGGTAGGTGCCCGTGTCGTTCTCGTCGGTGATGATGGCGGAGACGCGCGTGAGGGATTCGAGCTTGAAGTCGTCCCCGAACGCCTTGATGGGGATGGACGCCCACGCCCCCTTGCCGCAGAGGTTGCGGGCGAGGGTGCAAAACGTCCCCTTGCCGTTGTTGCCGAGGGTCGAGTACAGCCACGCGCTCTTGTTCCAGTCGACGTTGGGGCGCACGACCGCACCGAGAACCTGCCAAAGAAGCTCCACGACCTTGGGGTCGTCGGAAAGCTCGTCCATCCACGTCACCACGTCCCAGTCGGTGCCGTCCTCGTTGTTGCGGATGACGGGATTGGGGGCGTCTTCCACGAAGTCCGTCCCGATTTTGGAGGTGAACACCAGCTCGGGGTCGAAGTCCATGAGAATCTTGTTGCCATAGTCGTACAGGCCGTTGTTCACGGCGACGAGGTCGGGTTTGGTGCAGGGGGACACCACCTCGCACACCGCGCGCAAGATCGCAACGACCTCATCGACGTTGCGTTTGCTGATCGTTGCGTCATAGCGGCGGATAAGCCGCGTGAGGTTGTCGCTTCTGGTGTCGTAGACGCCCTTGGCGTCCCCCTCCGACTGGTACACGCCCACGTCGTAGTTTCCGTCCCCCTCGTCTGCCGCCCAGCAGATGAGCTTGGCGTGGTGGAGCCACTTGATGGCAAGCGCAATCTGGAGGGGCAGAAGCTCCCTGAGCTTCTTGAGGCGCTCTCCCGGCGGCTTCTGGTCGGGGTAGGCGTCCTTCAGTTTTGCGCCGATTGGGGCATTTTCGTCACGAGGACCGAGGTTGTACCTCTCAATGGCGTTGTTGGTGGCTTGGAGCAGCTCATTCTCAATGGTTTCTGGGGACGGGATGCTGTCCATGTCGATGCCCCCAAGATAGTCTTCGGTCACGGTTCTTATAAGCTCGTTATACGTCTGTCCCATGGCTTCTCCTCCGAATCTTTCGCGGTGTTTTTAGAATGTTTTACCGTGACATTCGGTGACTGAGAAGACCTCGTTATCTGCAAAAGCGCAGGTAGAAGGGCTTTCTGTTCATAAATGAGCGGAAAGTCGGTGTGCTGTTTTCGTGAAGTGAGGACGCCGCGGCGGAGAAGGTGGCGCACGGCAGGTTTGGCAGGTGCGCGGCAGGGGTCGGCGCGGCGACTTCCTGCCGCCCTTCCTTCTGAGGCGATGGGGGCTGAGAGGGCGCTGGCAGTCCTGGCAGCCTAAATAGTACATGGACACAGGTAAGACCGTCCCCTGCCTTTTCGTGTACGTCTTCTTCCACCGCTACCCGTTTTGCGGTGGCGGGAGGGGCTGCCAGGGTTGCCAGTCCCGCGTTGCGAGCCTGCGGGCGGGGGTTTGGGATGGCAGTTCGGGCCTGAAAAGCCCTGCCGCAAGACTGCCGCGAGGCCGCAACGGCGTCGCCCCGATCATGCAACGACGGGATGAGGAGCGTGCGAGCGTGCGTTGCAAGTGCGGGGCTTGCCCTGCCGCTTATGGTGACTTTATGGAACTGTTTTCCGAAAAACGCGGCGTGAAAACGGGCGCGTCTCTCTCGTTGCCCTCAGCATCGGTCTTCCCGGGCGATGTGCCTAAAATCAAGCGACATTTTCCCCGTTTGGCAAGAATGGCACAGCGGGGTAAGATGTCATCAGGCCGTTTGAGGCCTCGTGCTCTGGCGCTTCCGTCTTCTCGGAGCGCTAACCACTGGATGCAGGTGGCGTCTCCCATGACGCCTTAAGAGGCTGCCTCGGGGAAACAGAGCCTCCCCACGCCATGTCCGATGCACCAAACCCCTGCTCGGGCTGGGCAAGGCCAAAAGACCGCTGCAGGTCGGCTCGCGGGACGCGCGAATTGGGTTTCGCCGATTCCCGCATGTCAGGAAGCGCGGATGTGCGTATCGCATCCGATGGGAGCGCCTTCTGGCCAGGATGCACGCCGCTATTGCGGCTGTGCCTGTTGCCAGGAGGCAGTCATGGCTACAAACGAAACCGATTCCATTTTTCTCATCGACTCAAAAGAGGCCGCATTCGTGCTGGGCATCAGCTCTCGCACGCTCGCGAACTGGCGCTGCAAGGGCCGAGGGCCTGCGTACATTCGCCTGGGCAAGAAGCGCTCCCCTGTGATGTATCGCGTGAGCGACGTGCAGGACTGGATTGTCGAACATCAGGTAAAGGCGAGCGGAGATGCTCGCCGATAGGCGACGCAAAGGAAGGGAGGTAAAACATGTCCCGCGTCGCCCTTGAGCTTGGAGAGACAAGCATTGACCGCGCAAAGATTACGCCGACGCCCGACGGTGGCTATCGCATGCAGTGGAGCATGCGCTTGCTGAACGGGCGTCTCATCAAGAAGACGACCAAGGGGAAGTGCACCAAAGGCGAGCTGCGCCGCCGCGCTCATGCCCAAGCTGAGGAAATTCTCGCAACAGGCGGGGGCAGCACTCCTTGGAAGGGCTCGTCGAGCATGCGCGACTATATCCGCAAAGAGGTAATCCCCGGAATCGAGCGCACCGATGATTCCATCTTGCGACCCCGAACACGGGACAAATACTGCCACGTGCTCAATCTCGCGGCGGAGGCGTTTGGGGGCTTTCGCATCGCGGACGCGGTTCGCCCGCGCAACCTCGAAGGCATCTTGGAGGGGATGGCAAGGCGCCACGGCACCTCTACCGCCAAGCATTGCCAAAAGACGGTGAGCAAATATGTTCTTGAACCTTTGGTGCGCGACGAGGTAATCGCTCACAACCCCCTCAAGAGCTTCAAGCCGCGCCTGCCTGAGTGCCGCATGACAAACAAGGCTCCGGGCGGACAGGCGCTCACGCCGGAGGAGCGCGGGCGCGTGCTCGAATACCTGCTTGCGATTGACCCCAATGATGTAAATCCGCCGAAAAGAGGGCACTATACCGTTGAGGATGTGCGCAATCTGCGCCGCGCTGTCGTTGAGATCACGCTGCTGCAGGCAGTGACGGGGCTTCGCATCAACGAGGCGAGACTTCTCAGCCGCGCGAACGTCGAGGACAAGGACGGCTTGCTTAGCGTCACCGTGACGGCCGAGGTGTCAAAGACCCATCGCGGGCGTACCATCCCCATCCTTGACGAGCGCGTTGCCGAGCGCATGAGGGCGCGGCTGGAAAGAGCGGGGGCCGAACCAGGCGCGCTGCTGTTCCCCGCCCCCGCGGCTCCTGGCAGCGCGTGGGACATCAACAACGCGCAGCATGCCATTAAGAAGCTCTATCACGAGTTGGCAGACGCCTTGGACATACCCCTTCTCGATAAGGTCTTGACCCATGTCTGGCGCGCGACCCTCAACACCGAGTGGATGCAGAAAAGCGTTCCCGATTTGATTCGCTCGGCGTATTTCGGGCACAGCCCCGAGGTGAATCGCAGCTACTATACGGATACGACCAACGTCTCCGTTTTGGTGGACATGCTCCGTACGACCTAGGGGTTCGAGGTAATCTGTATGGTAATATGTATGAGCGTGATTTTACGTGATTTTACGTGATACCGAGTGACACTGTTTTGGTCGAAAAATAGGGTTTGAGCTGGGATGATACAGCGTGTGACCTCGGGAAACTAAAATTTGAAAAGGGTGCCCGGAGGTCGTAGGTTCAAATCCTGCCCCCGCGACCAAGAACTTGCAGCTCGGCCTAGCCGACGAGCTTTTTTGTTATTGCGGGTCAATGTTTTCGACCCAGCTCTCAACTTCCCAAACAAAATCTCAATCTGTAACATCTAGATCCGATTTGGGCGGCTAGGTGTTACAGATCGAGATATACCGGTGGGTTGGGTCGTGTTTGTCTAAATCTGTAACACGAGGGACGGATTTTGCCGAGTAACTGTTACAGATTTAGATTTTCTAGCAGGCGGGTTTGGTTTGTCTCGATCTGTAACAGATAGGGGCCAAAAGTGGGCCTAGCTGTTACAGATCTAGATTGTTGAGGATGGGCCGAGAGGAATGTCTCGATCTGTAACAGTAAGACCCGGTTTTGCCGCGTAACTGTTACAGATTGAGATAAACCGACGGGCCGCCCCGCCCATCCCCATCCACCTGCTGCCACCTGATATTCGCCGATTTCCGTTGCGCTGTTGTATTCCCATGCCATATCCTCTAGATAACTACGCGGCATCATCGCCGCCGCGCCTACAAGAGAGGAATGTCCATGACCACACCTGCATCCAAGCTGCTCCAGCCCATTACGGTTGGCCCCCTTGAGCTCAAGAACCGCATTATGTTTCCGCCGCTGACCACCGGCTACGAGGAGCGTGACGGTTCCATCGGCGAGCGCAGCCTGGCTTTTTACGAGCGCTTGGCCCGTGGCGGCGTGAGCTACATCGTCATCGGCGACGTCGCTCCCGTCATGACCGCAAGCCCCACGCCCAAGCTGGCAACCGACGCCCAGATCCCCACGTTTAAGGCGCTGGCCGATGCCGTCCACAAGCACGGCGCCAAGGTCGCGCTGCAGCTGTTCCACCCCGAGTACGATGTGCCCGGTGTCGGCCGCATGGTCATGGGCTCCATGGCTGCCGCCAAGGCCGCGCAGGAGGCCAAGGCCGCCGGCGACGAGGAGACCTTTGCCGCCAAGATGGCCGAGTCCAACGAGATCCGCAACCAGGCCTACGCCAAGCTGCACCACGACATGCAGCACTTTGTGAACGAGGCGAGCGTAGAGCAGCTCACCCAGATCAAGGAGGCCATCGCTGCCTCGGCCGCTCGCGCACAGCAGGCCGGGATCGACGCTATCGAGGTCCACGGCGACCGCCTGGTGGGTTCGCTGTGCTCGGCCATCCTCAACCAGCGCACCGACGAGTACGGTGGTTCGTTCGAGAACCGCGTTCGCTACGCGCTGGAGGTCGTCGCCGCCATTAAGGAGGCCGCGCCGCAGCTGATGGTGGAGTACAAGCTCCCCGTGATCATGGAGAACCCCGACGGCACGCCGCGCGGCAAGGGTGGCCTGCAGCCCGACGAGGCCTGCGAGTTTGCCAAGCTGCTCGAGGGCGCGGGCATCGATATGATTCAGGTCGCACAGGCCAACCACACCGGCAACATGGGCGACACCATTCCGCCCATGGGCGCCATGCCCTACAACTGGACGCTGCCCGTGGCCGAGCGCGTCAAGGCCCTGGTCTCCGTGCCGGTGGCAACCGTCGGCCGCGTTGTCTCGGTTGAGGCCGGCGAGAAGATTCTGGAAGACCGCGCG
>CAJJYO010000016.1 GCA_905197385.1 uncultured Collinsella sp. | reverse complement strand
GTGCGCAGCGGAGGTTCTTTCATGTCCGAGGTCGCGCCGGAAAGGAAGGCCGCGCTCGGGCCGGACAGCTAAGACAGCTTACGCGACGGTGTAAACCCAGTTGTGCTTGTCCTCGACAGCACCAGACTGGATGCCGGTCAGAGTCTCCCGGAGCTTCTTCATCACGGGACCGATCTCGGTGTAGCCAGCCGGGAAGGTCACGGTCTCGTCGGCGCCATAGACCTTGTTGTCAATCTCGCCCACCGGGGAGATGACGGCAGCGGTGCCGCACAGGCCGCACTCCACAAAGGTGCCGGCCTTGACCTCGGCCCACTCGACGGGGCGCTGATCGACGGTCATACCCAGGTCCTGAGCGACCTGAACGAGCGAACGACGGGTGATGGAGGGCAGGATGGAGTCGGTGTGCGACTGCGGAACGACGAGCGTGCCATCCTCTTTCACGAACAGGACGTTGGCGCCACCGGTCTCCTCGACATAGGTGCGGGACTCGGAGTCGAGATACAGGTTCTCGGCATAGCCCTCGCGATGGGCCTCCATCGTGGGCTTGAGGGACATGGCGTAGTTCAGGCCAGCCTTGATGTTGCCGGTGCCGTGCGGTGCGGCACGGTCATACTCGGAAACGCGCAGCTTGACGGGCTTAAGGCCACCCTTAAAGTACGGACCGACCGGGGTCACGAGAATACGGAACGTGTACTCAGGAGCGGGAGCCACGCCGATCACGTCACCGGAGCCGATCATAAACGGACGCACGTACAGGGTCGCGCCAGAACCGAAGGGCGGAACCCAGGCGGCGTTGGCAGAGACGACCTGCTTGACGGCCTCAACGAACTTGTCCTTGGGGAACGGGGGCATCTCGAGGCGCTGCGCAGAGTTGTACATGCGCTCGGCGTTCATGTCGGGACGGAAGCAGACGATGCTGCCGTCCTCGGCGGTGTAGGCCTTCAGGCCCTCAAAGACCTCCTGGCAGTAATGGAAGATGCCGCCGCACTCGGAGACGTGCAGGGTGTGGTCGGTGGTCAGGCCACCCTCGTCCCACTCGCCGTCCTTCCAATGGGCCTCGTAGCTGTAATCGGTCTTCATGTAGCCAAAGCCGAGGCTACCCCAATCGATATCCTTCTTCTCGACAGTCATATGTCGCTCCTTATATACACAGTTGCAAACTCGCGAACCCGCACGCAAGGACCGAGGCCGACCGCGTCGCAACGTCACACGCCCGGAGCGTAGAGCCGGACGGGGCACGCAAACGGCATCAAAGCCGATGGCACGTCGATTCGCATGCACGAGATTGTACTCCGCACGCGCGTCGGATAAAACGTTTTTCTTTAACTAACTAAAGTATTTTCATTTGACCGAAGCAAAAAGGCCCGCCACCGTAAGCGGTGACGGGCCTCAACTGTACGGTCTGCGCGCTGGCTCGAGCTAGGCGTTCTATTTGCCCAGCTTGGCCTTAACCAGACCGACCACGGTCGGGATGATCGACACGGCAACGATGCCGATAATCAGCAGCTCAAAGTGCTCCTGCACAAAGGGAATGCCGCCAAAGAAGTAGCCCAGCAGCGTAAAGACCGTCGACCAGGTAATGCCGCCCAGCACGTTAAAGACGACAAAGTTGCGCCAGTGCATGCCGCCCATGCCAGCGATAAAGGGCACAAAGGTGCGGATAAACGGGAAGAAGCGACCCAGGAAGATGGCCAGGTGACCCCACTTGTCCAAGAAGTCCTCGGACTTTTTGATGCGCTCGGGCGTCATGGCCTTGACCTTGCCCGAAGCGATGATCTTGCGGCCAAAGAAGTGACCGATCATAAAGTTGCACTGATCGCCCAAAATGGCAGCGGCCCATGCGGTGGCCAGAAGCGCCACGATGTTAAAGCCGCCGTTGTGGGCAAAGAAACCCGAGGCGAACAGCAGCGAATCACCGGGAAGGAACGGGAAGAACACCACGCCCGTCTCGATAAAGATGATCAGGAACACGCAGCCGTAGGCCATAAGCGGGCCGGCGGCGATCCAGCTGGCGATCGCGGTGCGCGGGTCCTTAAGCAGCTCGGCAATAAAATTGATGAAACCCATGAAGTAAAACCTCTCAGTTGTGGGCGCGGATACGTCCAAGTTGACCAGTATACGGTTGCGGCGCCCCCTCGTGCGCAACCCCACAAAAGCATGACCCCATTACCAGCAAGTTTGCATAACTGACACCTGTCGTGCAATACCGTCAAGATTATCCTTCCTAATCCCTAGCGAATCGCTATACTTTATTGAATCGCATTGCCATGGCGCTAAGGGAGGGCGGCCGGTGAGCTTTATCAATACCATTCGCGAGGACATCAAGACCGTCCAAGCGCAGGATCCCGCCGCGCAAAACGGTCTAGTCATCTTCCTTTCCTATCCTGGCCTGCACGCCAAGTGGAACCACGTGCCCGAGCACTGGCTCTGGGAGCACGGTCATCGCTCGCTCGCCCGCGTGCTCTCGCAAATCACCCGCCACATCACCGGCGTCGAGATTCATCCCGCCGCACAGATCGGCAAGCATTTCTTTATCGACCACGCCATGGGCGTCGTCATCGGCGAGACCACCGTCGTGGGCGACAACTGCGTGCTCTACCAGGGCGTCACGCTCGGCGGTACCGGCAACGAGACCGGCAAACGCCACCCAACGCTCGGCAACAACGTCACCGTGGGCACGGGCGCCAAGGTGCTCGGCAACATCCGCATCGGCAACAACGTCAAGATCGGCGGCAACTCGGTCGTCGTTAAGGACGTGCCCGACAACTGCACCGTCGTGGGCGTGCCGGGACGCATCATCAAGCGCAACGGCTGCCGCGTGTTCGAGGAGAGCTTCGATGCCAAGCAGCATCGCGAGTACATGCCCGATGACGCCGCCGAGCAGAGTGCCCTCAACCGCCAAGGCATCACCGAGAACGCCCGCCGCGTCAAAGAACTCGAGCGAGAGGTGGCCGAGCTCAAAGCCCTCGTCGCAAAGCTCGTGGACGAACGCTAGGAACGCAAGCGGTACAAAACGACATCGGCATCAACGCAAGAAGGCGCGCCAGGGAATTCATCCCCGGCGCGCCTTTCTTTTTGATGTGACATGTGGGACTGTCCCTTTGTCACATTAGGCGAACTGGCTCAAATAGAGGTCGGCGTAGGCACCCTCGGCAGCCAGCAGCTCCTTATGCGTGCCCTGCTCGATAATGTTGCCGTGATCCATGACCAAGATCAGGTCGGCGTCCACGATCGTCGACAGGCGATGCGCGATCACAAAGCTCGTGCGCCCGCGCATGAGCGCGTCCATGGCGCGGCCGATAGCAAGCTCGGTACGCGTGTCCACGCTTGAGGTCGCCTCGTCCAGAATGAGAATCGCCGGGTTGTTGAGCAGCACGCGTGCGATGGTCAGCAGCTGACGCTGGCCCTGGCTGATGCTCTCGGCATCGTTGGCCACGCGCGTGTCGTAGCCCTGCGGCATGGTGCGCACAAAGAAGTCAACCTGGGCGGCGCGCGCAGCCGCAACAATCTCCTCGCGCGTTGCCTCGGGGCAGCCGTAGGCGATGTTCTCGGCAATCGTGCCGTCGAACAGCCAGGCGTCTTGCAGCACCATGCCAAACTGCTGACGTAGCTCGCCGCGATCCATGCGGCTCGTATCCACGCCGTCGAGCGTAATACGCCCGCCGTCAATCTCGTAGAAGCGCATGAGCAGGTTGATGAGCGTCGTCTTGCCTGCGCCCGTGGTTCCCACCACGGCAATCTTCTGGCCCGGCTCGGCGGTAAACGACACGTCGCGCATAAGCGGCTTGTCGGGCGAATAACCAAAGCGCACATGCTCAAAGGAGACGCGGCCCTCCACGCGACCCGGCAGCTTGGCGGCCTTGTCCGGCAGCGGATCGGCCTCCATCTCGGGCTCATCGAGCAGGTCGAACACGCGCTCTGCACTCGCCAGCGCGCTCTGCAGCGAGTTGAAGGTAAACGACAACTGCGTCATGGGCTCGGACGCCTCGTAGATAAACTGGAAGAACGCCTGGAACACGCCGACGGTCATGTGACCGGCAACCAGCATGCTGCAGCCCACAAGCGCAATAACGATCTGCGCCAAACGGCCGATAAAGCGCACTGCGGGGCCGACAGCATTGATCATAAAGTCGGCCTTGGTGCTCACACGAGCCAGTTCCTTCGAAGCCTCGTGCACCTCAGCGGAGCTCTGACGTTCGCGGTTAAACGCGCGGATCACCAGACGGCCCGAATAGCCTTCCTCGACCGCACTCGTAATCTTGGACACCCACTCCTGGCGCTCGCCCGTCACATCGTGTGTGCGGCGCGAGACGACCTTCGTCACCAGCAGCGACAGTGCCGTAAAGAACAGAAAGACGAGCGTAAGCTGCACGCTGAACACGAACATCACGCTCACGGCACCAACAACCGTGCCGATCGACACGAGCAGCTGCAGCAATCCGCGCTGCATGCTCTCGGACATCTTGTCCAGGTCGTTGGTCGCGCGGCTGACGACCTCGCCGGGACGATGCGCGTCAAAATAGGCGAGCGGCAGACGGTTGAGCTTTTGCGCGATGCGGTTGCGCAGGCGCAGATTGAGACGCTCAGCGACGCTCGACATCAAAAAGCTCTGGAGCGCATAGAACGAGGCAGCGGCAGTCCAGATCATAAAGTAGACGAAAATGGTCTTGCCGCAGTTCTCCCAGGTGATGCTGAAAGTGGTGTCGTTGGCAAACGCCACCTGAATGTGGCCCCACAGCTCATCGATCACGCGGGCGCTATATGCCGGCGCGGCGGTGTTAAAGATGACATAGAACACAATGCTCGCGAACACGATATAGAAGCGCCAATGGTCGCCGGCAGCCTCACTCCACAGGCGGCGCACCGTCGCCCAGGTATCCCGAGGCGTCTCGTCCTCGTCTTCGTCGTCCACGTCGCGCATACGCTCTGCCTCGGCGCGGGCGCGCTCGTCCTCGGCACGTTCGTTTTCCTCGTAGAGCGCTTGGCGGCGAGCCTCGCGCTCCGCCGCCTTGGCGGCTTCGTCCAGGTCGGGCGCGACGCCCGTCTCCTCGACTGTCTCTACAACCGCAGCGCCATCGACGATGCCCTGCTTCTTGAGCTCCTCGGTCATGCTACTCACCTCCCTTCATCTGCGATTCCGCGATTGCGCGGTACACCTCGCAGGTTTCCATGAGCTCGTCGTGCGTGCCTAGGCCCACGATCTCGCCGTCTTTGAGCACCACGATCTGATCGGCATGCAAAATAGTCGAGATGCGCTGGGCGATGATGAGCACCGCGGCATCGCACGTCTCGTCCTGCAGCGCATGGCGCAGTGCCGCATCGGTCTTAAAGTCCAGGGCCGAAAAACTGTCGTCGAAGATATATAGATCGGCATGCTTCATGAGTGCGCGGGCAATCGCCAGGCGCTGGCGCTGACCACCCGAGAAGTTCGTGCCGCCCTGGGCCACCGGCGTATCGAGCCCCTGGGGCTGGTCGAGCACAAAGGTGCTCTGGGCAACCTCCAGCGCATGGAGCATGTCAGCCTCAGTCGCGTCTTCGTTGCCAAAGCGCAGGTTGCTCGCCACCGTACCCGAGAACAGCCATGCCTTCTGCGGCACATAGGCGATACGCCCGCGGATGTCGTCTTGCGAAAGGTCGCGCAGATCGATGCCATTCAGGCGAATGGCGCCCTTCGTGGCATCGTGGAAGCGAAGCAAGAGCTTGGCCACCGTCGACTTGCCCGAACCCGTCGAGCCTACAATCGCCGTGGTCTGGCTACGGCGACAGGCAAAGCTCAGGTCGCACAGGGCATCCTCGTCGGCATCGTCAAAACGGAACGACATGTGGTCGAACACGGCCACCGCGTCGGCACCGTCAACAGACTCCGCCGCGCACGTGTCCAGCGTGCGCTTGCCGTCCACGATGCTCGGCTCAATCTCCAACACCTGCTGCGCACGGTTCAGGCATGCGGCGGCGCGTGGGAGCGTCAGAATCACCATCTGCGCCGTCATCACAAAGAACAGGATCAGGATCGCGTACTCCAGCACGGCCGAGATGCTACCGATTTGCATGGCGTGGACGCCCACGCGGTTGCCGCCCACCCACAGCACCGCCACCTCGGCGATATTCATCAAAAAGAAGCTGGAGCTGTCGAGACCCACAAACAGGTGGTTGACCTTGATGGCATTGGCCGCGTAATCGCTAAACACCTCGTCCAGGCGCTGCTCCTCGTGGCGCTCCTTGTTAAATGCGCGGATGACGCGCACGCCCACGATGTTCTCGCGCAGCACCACGTTCATGCGGTCGATAAAGCTCTGCAGGCGCATAAAGATCGGCGCGGCGTTGGCAACGGTAAAGACCGCCGCCACCAGCACGATCGCAACCACCACGCCCAGCAGCGTGCCCATGGCGGGATCGATGAACCAAGCAAAAATGATGCCTGCCACGGCCAAGAACGGCACCGGCAGCACCAGCTGAATCGTCTGAAGGACAGCTTGCTGAATCACGTTGATGTCGTTGAGCGAGCGCGTGATCATCGAACCCGTGCCAAAGCGCTCAAAGTCGCTGGCGGACAGCTCGAGCGACTTGTCGTACACGGCATTGCGGATATCGCAGGCCACGTTGGCGGCCAGGCGCGCCGAAAGATAGCAGCCCAGCACCGTGCCGCCGCTGGCCATGCCGGTCGCGATAAGCATGTACAGGCCGTTGCGTAATATATAGTCGACATCACCCGTGGTAATACCGGTGTTGACCATGTTCGCCAGCATCGTGGGAACCAACAGCGTACCGACGTTATCTATCAGCACCGCAAACAGCGTCACCGCAATCAGACCGCGGTACGGCCTCATAAACCTCATTAAGAGTCGCATGCGTCCCCCTCGCCCTTATCGTCAGCCTCGTTCTCGGCGGCCACTTGCCGTTTAAATGCCTCGCACTCTTCGTTAAGAACATGGGAGAACTTACCGACCAAGCGCATGATCTCGCACTGTTCCCACGGCTCGAGCGCCTCGAATGCCTGTTGCTCGGCTTTTTGCGCCGGCAACGCGTAGCGCTTGGCAAACCGCACGCCTTCTTCGGTCAGTCGTACAACCTTGTTTTTACGACTGCCCTCGGCAAACTCCAACGTCGCAAGCCCTCGCGCCCTAAGCGTTTTAATCGCCGAATTGATGGTCTGTTTGCTGTAGAACCATTCACTCGTCAGCCGACTCACGGCAACGCTTCCGCCCGCTGCACTCGTGTCGACGAGCATCCAGTAGGCGCAGTCCGAAAGGCCGCAGGCGCGCGAGAACTCCGAATAGATATGGTCGAGTCCATTGAGCAACCGATCGAAGTCGACCAGCGTAACCGCACTATTCATCTATCCCACCATTCAATTGTCCGATTTTTGACCAATTATGTGTCTCTAGATTAGTCCGAGTTTTGACTATCGTCAACAGGCTCTCCGCAAATGCGTGCATTTTTATGGCCTATCGGCTGAAAAAGACCGCCGGCGCGGGGGCGGCGCCAGCGGTCACGTGAAAATCGGGTTTTATTGCCTGTTAAGCGGCGACGGCCTCATAGACCGTAGCGCCCGAGAAGCTGTCATGCAGGCTCTTGCCGGCAATCCACGGCAGCTCGACGACCTCGCAGACCGTGTTGACCAACTCAGAACAGTCAGTAAAGTGGCCCTTGTCGTTGAGGGCCTCGCAATCCTGAACACGCCAATAGCCATCGGTGTGCGTGATGTAGTACTCGTGATCGTTGATCGACACGAAAGCGCGCGTCTTGGAACGCAGCAGCTTCAGAAATCCTTCGAAATCGGTCTCGACGACATCTCCAGCCTGGAACATGATGTTACCTCCTGGCCCGGCGCCACCACGGCGCATTGATAAACGTTGGTACTCCTTTAGTAAAACCTTTATCAGAGGTTATGCGTTCGTCATTTAGGCAAGTGGTAAAAAACCGCAGGGTAGACGGGATAAAACGTTTAACCATCCCATTTGTTTGTCACATTCTGAAGGTACTTTTATGCAAACCTACTTTGCCAATTGAAATCTATCCTTTTGGCCGGGCAATTGACCGTCTATCGTTTGAGTCCGACGGGTATGAACGGGGCATCTGCAACGCCACCGCAAGGAGACACCATGGAGACTATCGAAGCGCTCATTCACCGTCGCAGCTGCCGCAACTACAGCAATCGTCCCGTCGAGACCGAAAAGCTTGCACGTATTATCGAAGCCGGCCAATATGCACCGAGCGGCATGGGCCGCCAGCCGGTGACGTTTGTCGCCGTCACCGACCCCGCGACCGTCGAGCGTCTCTCACAGCTCAACGCCCAGGTCATGGGCAGCAACAGCGACCCCTTCTATGGCGCCAAGACCGTTGTGGTGGTGCTGGTTGACCGCAGCGTGCCCACACATCTGGAAGACGGCTCGCTCGCTATGGGCAACTTGCTCAACGCTGCCTATGCACTGGGTGTCGATTCGTGCTGGATTCACCGCGCGCATGAGGTCTTTGACTCGCCCGAGGGCCTGGAGCTGCTGGCCAGCTGGGGCCTGCCCGCCGACGGCAGTCTGCGCGGTGTCGGTAACTGCATTCTTGGCTACGCCGAGGACACGCTACCCGAGCCCAAACCCCGCCGCGACAACATCATCTACGTAAGGTAACCCAGGAGCGTCAGCGGGGTGGCTAATTTGGGACGGGGCTATTTTAGCTACCCCACTCGCAACTTATATTGACGTCGCCGTTGTCGTCGTTTCGTTCGTCTGGGCCGTTTCGACGTCGTCGCCTTGCTTGCCTTCGTCCTTTTGCGCATCGGCGATGGTGGAGGCCGCCGCAACGATACCGCGCTGGGGCGCGACGCTCGTCTGGGCCTGAGCGCCCTCGACAACTTCTGTACCTACATGCGCGAGCTCGGGCGATTTAAACATTGCGTCCAAGTTGGCGCCACCGCCGGCATATCCGAGCGCAGCGAGCGCGATGACGATCACTGCAACGGCGGCCACGATCGGCACGTAGCGATGCCAGCCGGCGGGATTGAGCCCGCTGCGGCGAGCCGCCCCGCGGCTGATGTAGCCGAGCGTTCCGTCGTGCTTGAGCTTTGAGCCCACCACGCGTTTGCGGCCCCACAGCGAGGACTCTGCCTGCATTGCCAAGCGGGCGCTTGCCGAAGGATAGCCGTATTTAGTGCGCTTGAACGAGCCATCAAACCCCGAGGCGTGTTTGCCCCACGTCACCGATGTTGTGCGTCGGTTGACCGGCGCGGCACTCCGCCTTCTGCGGCTCGGTTTTGAAGTCTCAGCCATATGCCCTCGCACGCCGTAACCAAATCGAAACAATAACGCTTTGGACTGTAGCACACGCGTCGCGTGCGGTCACGGGCGCCTCGCTCAACGGTCATCGTCCTTCAGCAAGCGCCACAGCGTTGTACGGCTTATGCCCAGCACCTCCGCCGCACGGGTTCGGTTGCCGTGGAGATGGTCTACAACCAGATGCGCGATATCTCGCTCGGTATCGGCCAGCGGTCGCAGGATATACAGGTCACTTTCAAGCGTCGGGGCGCCAAAGGTTGCGGTCTTAATCACGTCCTCTTGGGCGAGCACTTCCTCCGCCACAGCGCGGTCCACCGTGCCCGTCCCCACCAATATATACAGTCGTTCCGAGACCTCGCGGAGCTGCAGATAGTTGCGCGGCCAGCGGTAAGCATCGAGCGTCTTCGTCGCCGCGGCAGACAGCGTGGGCGCTGCCGTCCCAAATGCATCAGCGAGATATTCCAAATAGCGCGCGACCTTCGTCGACGCGGCTCCCTGCTCGGCGATTGCCGGCGCGACGCTCACCGCACAGGCGAAGCGCTCGGTCACAAAGGCGGCTTGATCACTTTCGCCGCCGCCCGGCATGTCATTCGCCGTCAGCACCACATGGCAGCGCGTCGCCAACGCGGTGTCGGTCATCGTGGAGACCAGCTCGCGGAGGCGCTGGGGGCCAACCGCGTTCCAGCCCTCAATGCAAAGGGTCAGCCCCATTTGGAACAACGGCGATTCGACGCTTTTGAGTACATGGCGCCAACCGCGCTCGGTGAGCTCATCGAGCGCAACGGAAACAAAGGGCTGATCGGCAAAAGGACCGTCCAGATAGAGGCGCTTGGCGATCTCGATCTGACCCGCTTCCAGCTCGCCCTCGAGCATAAGAGGCACACCGCGCGCGTAACTCTCTGCAACCGGCGCAGCCACCGAGGCCGCCCCCTCAACGATGCCGTACGCGCTCGATTCGTAGCGGGCCTCAACTTCGTCGGCGTTGAGCCACTCGATGCCCGCATGCGCCGCGGCACCGCGCACCTCGCGGACCACGACGACCCAAAGCCCCCCGCCCTCTTTGTCGGTGGGGCGAACGGTCAGGCTCAGGCGCGCACCCGCACGCCCCATAACCAGACGCGCGCCGTCTCCTATACGGTCGAGGCGCTCAGCTACAAAAGCCGCCACATCCCGCTCAAGCGCCGCGTCATTCATGGTCGAGATCGCGACGTCCCCACGCGCATCGATTGCCAATGCCGAGGCCCCGGCAGCAGCCAGGGCCTCGGTCAAGATGTTCAGCTTGGCATCGCTATCCATGATTTGCCCCTGTCCGCGGCGACATGCAGCCGCCGACGGTCGCACGACCGAGTGTTTCAAAATTGAACGATATTGCTCACCAAACACTATAGGGCAGAAAGCGCCGTCCTGCGAGTATAGGTGTTGCCCCGCATCGCCATCCTGGCGGGGCGATAAGAGCTCTTCGGGACTTATAAACCTGCGGACAAGCCATACCCGCAAGAGCTCCTATCGCTCCACCGTGAGAATGCGCTCACCAGCAACCAGCACGCAAACAAGCTACTTCTCTACCAGATTCCCAGTACGTGTTGCATTCCCAAACTCATGCACGCAATGCCAATCCAGCAGCAAAAGCCCAGCGCGATGGGCTTGCCGCCCTTTTTGACCAGCTCGACGATATCGGTATTAAAACCAATAGCCGCCATGGCCATCACAATAAAGAACTTCGACAGCTCCTTGATGGGCGCCGTAAAGGGCGCGGGAAGCTGAAACACCGTAGTGATCACGCTCGCCAGCACAAAGAACAGCACAAACATGGGAAACGTGCGTTTGAGGGAGAACGTGCTCTTAGCGTCGCCGCCAGCCTTGCGCGCCAGATGCATCTGCCAGCAAGCAAGCGCCAGCGTGATGGGAATGATGGCCAGCGCCCTGGTAAGCTTGACCACCGTGGCGCTCTCGAGCACATTGGCGCCGGGATGCATGCTGTCCCAAGCGCTCGCCGCAGCCGTTACCGACGAGGTGTCGTTGATGGCGGTGCCGGCAAACAGGCCAAAGCCCTCGTTGGTCAGCCCGAGCATGCCGCCGAGCGTCGGAAACACGAGCGCCGCGATAACGTTAAACAGGAAGATGACCGAAATGGCCTGGGCAATCTCGCGATCGTCGGCATCGATGACGGGCGCGGTCGCAGCGATGGCCGAACCGCCGCAAATCGACGAACCCACACCCACAAGCGTCGCGATCTTGCCCGGCACGTTCATAACGCGGCAGAGCACAAAGGCGATGACAAGCGAGGTCGAGATCGTCGCCACGATAATCGGCAGCGACTGGGCGCCCTTGGACAGAATCTGGGAGAGGTTCATGCCAAAGCCAAGCAGGATAACCGCGTACTGCAAGACTTTTTTGGACGTATAGGTGACGCCGGCGGCGAGCTGTTCGCGACGATTCTTGGGAAAGACGAGCGCCAGGACCATGCCAAAGAGGATGGCGAATACCGGCCCACCGACCACCTCAATCTGTTTGCCGAGCAGCGTTGCGGGGATAGCGATGATCAGGCAGAACAAGACACCCTTCCAGCGCTCGCGTACGATATTTGCCAGGTGCATATGGGATTCCTTCTTTCTCTTTCACGTTTGCGACGGCTTATGATACGGCAACATTGAGCGCAGCCTTGCGCAAACACAGACTAAGATGCCGCAATAGTTCTCGGGCGACAGCCGAATTACCCACCGCGGAGAGCTGATTCGCGGCATAATTAACAACTGACATATGAGTTTGATAGAACAGTTGCGAGGCGCTATGGAAGAATCGATGCATGTCGGCGAGCAGGAAACGAGCCTACAGGACCAGTCCTACCACACCATTCGACGCAAAATCGTCTACCTGGACTACAAGCCGGGCGAAAAGCTGGGCGTCAAGCAACTTTGCGACGACCTGGATATGGGGCGCACGCCCGTGCGCGAGGCTTTGGTTCGCTTGGCGCAGGAAGGCCTGGTGCGCACCGTGCCCCAGAGCGGCACCTACGTCTCACCCATCAACCTCACCCTTGCCGAGAGTGCTTGTTACATCCGCGAGCATCTGGAAAAGCAGGTGATTGTGGAGTGCTGTGCGCGCGCCACGTCGGCCGGCATCGAGCAGCTCGACCGCGCCATCGTGCTGCAGGAAAAGGCCATGGCCGAAGAGGATCGCATCGGCTTCTTTTTGAGCGACAACCTCATGCATCACATGATTTTTAGCATCGCATGTCGCAGCACCGTGTGGTCGTGGCTCGAAGAGACCAATGCCGACCTGGAGCGCTTCCGCTGGCTGCGCGCCGCCACGCAAGTTCTCGACAATCAGGACATCGTGAACGAGCACAAGCAGATTCGCCGCGCTATCGCCGGTCGCGACCCCATCGAAGCGAGCTTTTTGGTCAGCAAGCACCTGCACATGATGTTCCGCAACCAAACCGAGGTTCTGGACCAGTTCCCCGAGTACTTCGAGACCAGCAAGCTCCGCTAACCTGCCAAAAAGGGACAGGTTCATTTTGGTAGGTTTTATCTGGTCAAATGCAAAAAAGGCTCGGCTCCGTCTTGATGCGGAGCTGGGCCTTAGTCGCTAGAACGGCGGAACCAATTACTCTACCGTGACGCTCTTGGCGAGGTTTCGGGGCTGGTCAACGTCGCAACCGCGCAGGATGGCGACCTCGCGGGCGAGCAGCTGCAGCGGGACACTCGCCGTGATGGGGCTGAACACGTCGCGGACTGCCGGCACGCGAATGATGCAGTCGGCGATCTTGTTGATCTCCTCGTCGCCCTCGGTGGCAACAACGATGACCTTGGCGCCGCGCGCCTTGCACTCCATAAGGTTCGACACGGTCTTGTCGTAGGTGGCACTCTTGGTGGCCACAGCGATGACAGGGAAGCCCGGGTCGATCAGGGCAATGGGGCCATGCTTCATCTCGCCGGCGGCGTAGGCCTCGGCGTGCAAGTAGCTGACCTCTTTGAGCTTGAGCGCGCCCTCGTAGGAAATAGCGGCACCCATGCCGCGGCCCACGAACAGCGCCGACTGCGCGTCCTTGCACAGCAGGGCGGCCTCATGAACGGCCTCGGTCTGGGTATCCAAAATCCACTGGATCTGCTCGGCCGTATCGGAAAGCTCGCGGAACAGCATGCGCGCCTGCTTTGTGGTCAGACGGTACTTAACCTGCGCCAACAGCAAAGCCAGCAGCGTAAGGCTCACGACCTGGCCGATGAAGCTCTTGGTCGAGGCGACCGCGATCTCCTTGTTGGCCTTGGTGTAGATGACGCCGTCGCTCTCACGCGCCACGGGGCTGCCCACCACGTTGGTGATGCCGAAGACCTTGGCGCCCTTGATGCGCGCGTCGCGAATGGCGGCAAGGGTGTCGGCCGTCTCGCCCGACTGGGACACGGCCACGACAAGCGTCGTCGGCGTGATGATGGGATTGCGATAGCGGAACTCGCTGGCCGCCTCAACCTCGGTGGGGATGCGAGCCCAGCCCTCAATGAGATTCTTAGCAATGAGTCCAGCATGGTAGCTGGTGCCGCAGGCGATCACGTAGACGCGATCGATATCGTTGAGCTCCTCGAGCGAAAGGCCCAGTTCGTCGATGTCAAGCTCGCCGGCCGGCGTCATACGACCGACCAGCGTGTCGCGCACGACGCGCGGCTGCTCGTGGATTTCCTTGAGCATAAAGTCGGGATAACCGCCCTTTTCTGCCATGTCCAGGTCCCAGTCGATGTGGGTGACCTTGGGCTCGATAACGTTGCCAGCCTCGTCGGTGTACTCGACGCCTGCGGGCGTGAGCTTGGCAAACTGACCGTCCTCGAGCACCACGACATCGCGGGTGGCGTCGATGAGCGCGATGACATCGGAAGCAACATAGGAACCGGTTTCGCCCACGCCGACTACGATCGGGGAATCCTTGCGGGCCACGGCGATCACGCCGGGCTCGTCAGCGCACACGGCGGCCAGACCATAGGCACCGACCACGTGGGTGCAAGCCTCGCGCACGGAGGCCATCAGGTCGTGCGTCTCGACATAAGCCTCTTCGATCAGATGCGCGAAGACCTCGGTATCGGTCTCGCTCTTAAAGTGATGGCCGCGGCCCTCCAGCTCTTCGCGCAGCTCGGCGAAGTTCTCGATGATGCCGTTGTGGACGATGGCGATACGACCGTCGCAGCTGGTGTGGGGGTGAGCGTTAACGACGGAGGGCTTGCCGTGGGTGGCCCAACGGGTGTGGCCGATACCGCAGGGAGCGTCGCTGTCAATGTT
>CAJJYO010000015.1 GCA_905197385.1 uncultured Collinsella sp. | reverse complement strand
TATCGAGCCGGCGGCGGGCGCGCTCACCGAGCCGGATATCGTAGCCACATCGATGCGCGTGGCGCCAGGCGTTACGCTCTGGGGTCCCGTTGCGGCGCCCGAGCAAGCCGAGCTCATGGCACGTCCGGTGGAGCTACTGCTTGATGTTTTGCGTCGCGAATCCGACGTAGTCTTTATCGATACCTCGGTCTTTTGGGGCGACGCCGTGGCGGCTGCGGTGGCGGCGAGCGACCGCTGCCTGATCGTTGGCGATGCTGCGGTGTCGTCCGCGACATCGGCGTCGCGCGTCATTGAACTGGCAAGTCGAGTAGGTGTGCCGCGCACGCGCATGAGCGCCGTGTTCAACCGGTTCGGTGCGCGCGGGGCAGACGAGGACGTCGCCATGCGCTTTGAGATTGCCTGTGCGTTGAGCTCCAAGATTCGTATCGCCGATGGCGGGCAGGATCTCGCCGCGCTCATGGCGTTTGGGCGCGCTGATGAGGCAGTGGGGCAGACCAGCGCTTTTGCGACCAGCGTGCGCGAGGCCACGCGCGAGATGCTCGTGGAACTGGGGTGCGCCGTCGGCCCTTGGAGCGATATGGTCGCCGACCGTGCAACGCGCACCGAACGCCCGCGTATCCGCCTTCCCTGGTCGCGCGAGGGTGATCAGCGATGAGCCTGCAAACGAGGATTAAGGCTGCCGGCGCTGCAGCGGGGGCAGCGCCTGTAGATGCGGGGCGTCGCCGCGCGGTGAAACGACGCACCAAGTGCGCCGTGATGGACCGCATGGGTTACGACGAAGTGGCGCGTATCAGCGCCTATATCGACCCGGCACTTGCCCGCTCGGAATTGCGTCCCGCGGTGGAGGCGGCGCTCAATGTTGAGGAACCGACCGATCTCGCGACGACCGAGCGCGAGACCATCATCGACGAGATTTTGGATGACGTAGTGGGCCTGGGGCCGTTGCAGCCGCTCATCGAGGACGACACCGTTACCGAGATCATGATCAACGGCTGCCGCTCGGCTTTCTTTGAACGCGGCGGCGTCTTGCACCCCATCGAGCATGCGTTTGAGGATGATGAACAGATCCGTGTGCTTATCGACCGCATCATCTCGCCACTTGGCCGCCGTATCGACGAGCGCAGCCCCATCGTCAACGCCCGCCTCAAAACGGGCTATCGCGTCAACGCGGTGATTCCGCCTGTGGCGATTGACGGACCGATTCTCACCATCCGAAAGTTCTCGGACCGCATCTGCTCGCTGGACGAGCTTGTGGGGCTGGGGTCGCTGCCGCTTTGGTATGCGCAGCTGTTGTCGTGCGCGGTGTCGCTGCGACAGGACCTGGCGGTTGCGGGAGGCACGGGATCTGGTAAGACCACCCTGCTCAACGCGTTGTCATGTGAGATTTCCACCGGCGAGCGCATCGTGACGATCGAGGACTCTGCCGAGCTCAAGTTTGCGCATCATCCGCACGTGGTGCGTCTAGAGGCGCGCGAGGCTTCAATTGAGGGCGAGGGCGCGGTGACGATCCGCGACCTGGTGACCAATGCCCTGCGCATGCGCCCCGACCGCATCGTGGTGGGCGAGGTGCGCGGTGCCGAGTGCTGCGACATGTTGCAGGCCATGAACACGGGCCACGACGGGTCGCTCACCACGCTTCATGCGGGTTCCGAGCAGGAGACCGTGGTGCGTCTGACGTTGCTTGCACGTTATGGCATCGATCTGCCGAGCGAGCTCATCGAAGAGCAGATTGCCATGGCGCTCGACGGCATCGTGATGTCCGAGCGCCACGCCGATGGCAGGCGCTTCGTCTCCTCGTATTCGGGGGTGCGTCGCGCCGCGTCGGGCGGCGTAGAGCTCGAGCGCTATGTGACTTTCGATGCCGCCGAGCGCACCTGGACGCTTGACCGCGAGCCGCCGTTTATCGCAGAAGGCCTGCGGTCGGGGACGCTCACACAAGAGGAGGTGGACGAATGGAGGTCGCTGTGCCCCTCGTCGTAGGGGGTTTGGCAGGGTTTTCTGTCGCGACGGCGTGCGGGGCGGAACCTCGTGTGCCGCAGGTGCCGCCGGCGGAGCTGGCGCGTCAGGCGTTCGAGACGGTGGCAGAGAAGCTGCCGCGTGAGTTGGTGGAAAACGATCTGCTGAAAAAGATTGCCCGTTCGTGGGCATCGCTGGCTCCGGCGCGTCGCCTTGGCCTCGTGATCGAAGATGCTTCGGGGCGTTTGGCGTTTCTGCTGCTATCGAGCGGTGTCTGCTGCGTTTTGCTAACGATGGTGTCGTTATCGCCCCTCGGGTTTGCCTTGGGACTTGTTGCTCCGATTGCCGCTGGCGCCGCTCGGGATGGCTTTGAGAGCCGGCGCGAGCAACACGATGCAGAAGAGGCCATGCCCGAGGCGTTTACCGCACTTTCCATGTCGCTTGCCTCGGGACATTCGCTGGCCCAGGGCATGCGCTTTGTGGGCGCTCATGCGCAAGAACCGGTGCATACCGAGTTTTTGCGGGTAGCGGCGGCGATCGATTGCGGCATCTCGGCGACCGACGCGCTCGATGACTTGCTCGTGCGCATCGACGCCCCCGGCCTTTCGCTTGTGACCTTGGCGCTTAAGGTGTCTCAGCGCACCGGTGCTCCGCTTGCCGACTTACTGTCCGAGGCGTCGAGCATGGTGGGGGAGCGCATTGAGCTCAAGCGCCGCCTGGATGTTAAGACGTCGCAGGCTCGCATGTCTGCGCATATGGTCGCGGCGATGCCGGCGGGCATGTGCGCGGTGTTGGCGCTGCTTTCGGCAGATTTTCGTCGCGGTCTTGCGACGCCTGCCGGTGCGGGCGCTGTGGTGCTGGGTCTAGCCCTCAACGTCGTTGCCCTGGTGGTTATCCGGCGCATTATGCGGGTGGAGCTATGAGCGCCCTGGTTGCAGTTGTGGCTTGCCTGTGTGCCCTGAGTGTATTTGTCGCGACGGGTTTGGATCGGGCGGATGCGCGCAAGATCGCAGGGGCCTGCAAGCGCGAGGCGGTGCTGGTCGCTGCCGCGGGTCGCTCGGTGGTCGATGCCCTGACCGCGCGAGTGAAGGGCGCGGTTGGAGCGGGCGGCCCGGCGCGAGTGTCGCTCGGCGAAGTGTCCGAGATGATCGATGTTGTGCGCTTGGGTCTTTCGGCCGGCCTTTCGTTTGATGCGGCGCTTGAGATTTTCTGCGCCAACCGCCGGTCAGTGCTGGCTCTTCGCCTTGAGCGGGCCTGCATGGCGTGGCAGGTGGGCGTGGGCACGCGTGAGGACGAGTTGTTGGCCGCCGCGCGCGACCTGGACGTGCGAGCGCTCGAGACCTTTGCCATTACGGTGGGGCAGGCACTCGCCCTGGGTGCCCCACTTGCCGAGACACTGGCCGCTCAAAGTCGCGAGATCCGTGCGGCTCATCGCGCCGCGGTCGAGCGCGAGATTGAGCGTGCGCCCGTCAAGCTGCTGATTCCCACCGGCACGCTCATCTTGCCGGCGTTGCTTCTGTCCATATTGGGCCCGCTGCTGGGAGCAGGCGGGATGATGTAGGGAGGAATACATGAACACGATGACTGACGCTGCTGGCAAGGTCCAGGGCTGGGCGTTTTGCCGGGCGGCACATGTTCGTCAGCGCGCCAAGGAGCTACTGCAGGAGGAGAGTGCACAGGGTACCACCGAGTATGCCATCTTGGTCGGCGTGCTCGTGGTGATCGCGATTATCGCCATCGTCGCATTTAAGGGCAAGGTCCAAGATCTATGGAACGCTATCAGCGAGGGCATCAACAGCCTGTAGAGGGCGAGCGCCCCATCGGGGTGCTGCTGGTGTTTGCTTGCCTGACCGTGGCGATAGCGGCGGTGCTTTGGGGGCTTAACGCCGCGCGGCAGCAGCGTCCTGGGGCCGCCTTCGATTCGGGCTCAGATTCGGCGGTGGCGTCTCAAAAAGATGAGATGCGAGATGCGGACGATTCGGATGTCGCTGTCACGGCGCAAACCTTTCTGCGGACGCTCGACAAGCGGTCTGGCACTGCGACGGATTCGCCTGGGGACAACGCGATTACGGTCCGGCTTGCATGGTCTGAGGACCGACCGATGACCGAGGCAGCGGCGGATATGTTACGCGCCTACCGCGAGGTGCCAACGGCCCAGCTCGCCCTGAGCGGCTATCTTGATATTAAGGGCAACGTATGGGGCGCCATCGTGCGCGATGGGCGCGGCTGGGTCGATATGGTGACGGTTGCCGCGGATGCCGGCGATGCCTCGTGCCGCCTGCGCGTGATCCGCCTGAGCCCGCAGGCATCGAACTCAAAGGAGGGGTCGTGAAATGCATGACGTCCTGCGCGAGGAATCTGCCCAAGCGACTGTGGAATACGCCATCGTCACGGTGGCGCTGTTATCGATCGTGCTGGCGATTGTGGGACTTTGGCGTGCTGGCACCGATGGACGCTTGGCGGCGCTGGTTGAGCGGGCGGCATCCCATGGCGTTGCCTCGACGTCGGTTATCGACGCCGCTGCGGGCGCTAAGGACATCGCGTTGTATTGATATCGCGCGCGAGGACTGGGCGCAGTCTACGGTCGAGGCCGCTTTTTTGCTGCCGACGTTTCTGACGCTCATCCTTCTCGCACTGCAACCGGTGTGCCTGCTTTATACGCGCGCGGTCATGGAGTCTGCCGCCGCCGAGACCGCGCGGCTCATGATCACGACGACGGCGGAGGACGACGATCTTAAGGAGTTCACCCGCCGCCGGCTTGCCGCAGTGCCCAACGTTTCGATCTTTCATGCCGGCGGGCCGTTGTCGTGGGATATTGAGCTTAGCCGGGCCGATGCGGGTGGCGTCTCGTCCGTGTCCGTTTCCGGCGAGGTCAAGCCGTTGCCTGTGATCGGTGCGTTTGCGCAGGCTATGGGTGGTACCGCCGAGGGTGGCTACGTTGAGCTCAAGGTCGATGTCTCGTATCAATCACGTCCCGAATGGCTGGAGGGAGATTATGATTCGTGGATTGCTGCATGGGATTAAGCGTTTCTGGTCTAGACGCGTTTTGACGCGCCGTCCGAGCTGCCATCGCAAGCGAGGCGGCTTTATGGGCCGCGCCGGTATCGACCTGTTTATCGAAGACGGTGCCTACACCACGCTTTCTTCTGCCGTGGTCATCCTAGTGGTGCTCACGTTGTTGTTTTCGTCGACCGCGGCGATATGGAGCATGTCGCGCGCGGGGGACACCCAGGTGGCGGCCGATAGCGGCGCGCTGGCGGGTGCCAACGTAGTGTCGTCCTATCACACGGCTGCCACGGTGGTTGATGCGAGCATCTTGAGTCTGGGGCTAGCGGGGTTTGCCACGATCGGGACGGGCCTGGTCGCCATCCTCATCCCGGGTGCCGAACCAGTTGCCGGCAATATGGTCGACACCGGGATTGAGATCATTAAAACGCGCAACAAGTTTGCCAAAAGCGCATCGGAAGGCTTGCAGAAAATCGAGACGGCTCTGCCGTATCTGATTGCCGCGCGTGCCACGCAGGCGGTGTCGGCGCAGGATACCGATAGTGTGACCTATACCGGTACGGCGCTTGCCGTGCCCAGGACGTCCGAGTCGGATTTCGTTGCGCTCGAGGGTTCTGAGATCTCGACCGATGCCATTAAAGACACATCGAAAGATCTGGAGCGCGCAGCAGATGAGCTGCAGAAGGCCTTGGAGGAGACGGCGAAAGCAAAAGAACGCGCCTGGCTTGCGGATTGCGGTGGATCGGTTCCGGCTTCGGTCGGTAGCTGTTCATGCATGTGGGAACGTACGAGGAGTTTGGCAAAGCTCTCGGGTGAGCAGAACCCGCATTATGCCTCGAGCATTTCGTGGGAGCCACAGGTGGCGCTCGACCGCGCGAAGACCTACTACCGTCAACGCCTGGCAGACGAAAAACCGCAGGGTTCAAGCGTCGAGACGAAGGCGGAGTCGGCGGCGCGCAAGGCGTTTTACACCTATGCGAGTACAGAGGTCAATCGTGCATATGTAACCGAGGACGGAGATGAAGTCGCTTCCTATATCCCGCTGTTGCCGCGCAACACTGACGAGGTGCGAGCGACGGAACTCTATACCGATACGGTGTGGCCAACCAGTGCCATCGATGGCAAGACGTATCTGCATTACGGAACGAGTTGCCCCAACTATAAGAAGGGGGCGCCATGCGGGCTGGCCTCGGTTGCTGCTTATGACGGGCAGGACAAATGCAATAGATGCCATTTTGGTGTTTCGTCGCTCGGTGCCGTTGCGGCTCCTTCGACTTCTATCGAAAACGGCTTTGAGTACCACTTTGATCGATTCAAAGAGGCTCTGGAAGACTACGTCGAATGCCGCAACAAAGAACTCGAACTTGAGCGTCAGACCGAGGATGAGGCCGACCGTGCGGGCAATGCGTTTGACCAGGCCATTAAAGCGCTTTCCGGCGAGCGCCCGCGTATCGCCCCACCTGGCCGCAACGGCGTGGTCGCCTTTGCAGTTTCGGGTGACATTACCAGCCCCGATCAACTTAACTCCTCGTTTAACGCGGCAGTCAGGCTTGGCGATCGCGGTGCTATCTCTGCCGCGGTGCTGGCGCCCGATGAGGCGACGGCGCAAAACAACGTGCTTTCGCGATTTTTCTCGACATTGAAGGAACGCTCGGGCGGCGTTGCCGGCGTGCTCGACGGCGTCATGGATGTTTGGGGACGGCTACTCGTGGGATACGGAGACATCCAAGGTTCGGCCGACGAACTTATGGACGAGATGATTAAAGACCTAGGAGGGGGCAGCGGTGCGTTGGGCTCCATTGCATCGTGGCTCGGCGATACCGTTTCGGCGTCCGTGGCGGCGCTGGGTTTGGAACCGTGCGACTTGCGCCTGCGAAAGCCGGTGCTGACCGATTCCGCCAACGTCATTAAGAGTCCGGGGTCTGACATTGCGGGTCTCTCTCAAACGCAAGACAAACTGCGAAGTATTCCGTTGGGCGTGACCGATCCCAAGGCGCTTTGCGAGGCGTTGGAATATCAAGTCGAACGCACCATTAGCGGTACGGTGTTCACACTTGCGGAGATTCCTCTGCCCGGCGGCGGCTCCATCCCGCTCACCGTCGATGTCGCCACGCTGGTTGGCGCTCTGGGCGGTGGGTCGTAATGAGTATCCGCATGCGTCTGCGCGAGGAGCGCGCCCAAGCGACGGTTGAGATGGCAGTGGTTACGCCCGTTTTGCTGGTGCTGGCACTCATCGTGTACAACGTCATGATCTTTGCCAGCGCTGTTGCGCGCTTCGACCGCGTGGTGCCCGACATCGTGTTGGCGCACGCCGTGGCGTCGGAGGGGGAGGGCGACGAAAGCTCTGCCGATGCCTCGGCGACGGTTCAGACTCAAATTCTGAATGCCATGGAAGGCTATGACTTGCAGATCGAAGTGTCGAGCGAGCAAGGCGCGGAGGCATCGGATGGTGGCCTGCTCTCCCTATCCGGTACGTTTAGGACCTACACCTGCACCATGCACTATGAGCCGTGGCCGACTTCTCTCAGCATCGCTGGCGTTCCGCTGGGGGCGCCGACAACGTTGTCGCACGAGCGTGCGGTGACGGTCGATCCATGGCGTCCGGGGGTGGTCATGTGACCGCGGTCTCGTCCTACATCGTCTACGCGCGGGCACTCAATAGGCTGGGTTGGACGCCGGCCGAGTTTGTGGTGGCGGAGTCGTTTGTCGTGCGCCTGCGCGGCATGCTGGGACGGCGTCCGGTTGCCGCCAACGGCCTGCCGCTCGTCATGGCGTTTCCACGCTGCTCTTCGGTCCATACGTGTTTTATGGCCTATCCCATCGACATCGCCTTCATCGATCGCGACGGCAATATCCTCGCGCGCTACGAAAACGTCCGCCCTTGGCGCATGTGCTCCTGCCCCGGCGCCTGGGCCGTACTAGAGCGTCCTTCAATCATTGTTTCGACCCCTGCTCTCCAACGCGTGCCGGCTTAAGAATTGGCGACAGTGGACTTTCGTCATACGAAATTGGGTAAGATGGAGGAGAAGATGCATGGATGTTGAGATTCATCCCAACGCTAAAAAGCACCTGACGGAAAAGCAGGTGCTTAGCGCTTGGCTTGCGGTTACTGAGTGCATTCGTCGCGAGTCGAAGGACGAGCCGCCGAGATGGCTTGCGATTGGATGGCTCCCAGACGGACGAAGCGTGGAGCTTGTCGCGGTCGAGCTTGTCCGTGGGTGGCTTATCATTCATGCCTTGTCTCCAGTCCAGAAGAAATTTTGGCAGGAGATTGAACAGGCTCGGCAAAGGGGTCGATGATGGGCAAGACGTATACGGCCGCTAATGGTCAGGTTGTAACGGATGAAATGATTGACGCGTGGTGCGAGTCGTACGAGCGCGGAGAGTTTCCGGATGGCGAACACACCGTTGGTGGGATCGTGCATGGACGGCCCCCGCTCTCAGGTGAGGGGACGGCAACGCTGTCGGTCAAGATTCCTCTGGGAATGAAGGAGGCCATTCGTCGACGGGCGGCTGCCGAGGGGATGACGCCAAGTGAGTTTGCCCGTGCGGCTCTGAGTGAAAAACTTCTTGCTGCCGGCTGATGCCTCTGACGTGCCGATTTATAGAACCGAGGCTGTGCTCAAAAACTTTTTTAAAATTCTCGGTTGACCGGAACGCGTCCTTGGTTATACTAATCAAGCCTTGAAACAAGGCACACCTCAAATGGCTGGGTAGCTCAGTTGGTAGAGCAGAGGACTGAAAATCCTCGTGTCAGGGGTTCGATTCCCTTCCCCGCCACCTTGAATTGACTAGGACCTCTGCAAAGGGGTCCTTTTCTTTTATTGAGGGCTCTGCGGAAATTGCGTCCCGGAATTTGGCTTCAGAGTGGGATGCGCTTTCCGGCGCTTACTTCCGACGTGCGTGCACATCTCGGGCCCGCCCGCTCAGACATTCCTCCCGCTTTTGCGCCACTTTACAGACCGTTCGGTCGTCTGTCCGCATGCGCGGGTATACTCAAAACGATACTTTTCCTATGCAATACGATGCAGGCTCGGCCTGCACGATCCGAAGGGGGCAGTGATGGAGAGGATACTCGGCGTTAATCTCTCTGGCTGGTTTATTCCCGAGCCTTGGGTGACCCCGTCGCTATACGCGGCGACCGGTGCATCCAACGCGGCCGAGCTGCAGGAGGCCATGGGCACCGCCGCCTATAACGAGCGCATGCGCCGTCATTACGAGACGTTTGTGAGCGAGGACGATTTCCGTCGCATGGCGCAGATCGGCCTCAACGCCGTGCGCCTGCCGGTGCCTTGGTATGCCTTTGGCTCACAGGAGTCCGATGCCTCCTACATCTCGGTTGTCGATTACATCGACCGCGCGATTGAGTGGGCTGCCAAGTACAACATTCGCGTGCTGCTTGACCTGGCGACTGTGCCCGGTGGCCAGGGCGATTCCAACGATTCGCCCGCCACGCCGGAGGCTGTTGCCGAGTGGCATTCGTCCACCAACGGTCGTCATGTCGCACTCGACGTGCTCGAGCGCTTGGCCGATCGCTACGGCGAGGCCGAGAGCCTGCTGGGTATTGAGCTGCTGGATACGCCGCAGATGAGTGTCCGCAAGAGCCTCTTCACCATGACGGATGGCATTCCTGCTCACTACCTGCGCAATTTCTATCGCGATGCTTACGAGCTCGTCCGTTCGTATATGCCCGAGGATAAGATCGTCGTTTTCTCGTCGTCGGGGCATCCCAGCGAGTGGAAGCATTTTATGCGCGGCGCCAAGTACAAGAACGTCTACATGGACCTTCACCTGTACCATTACCGCGACGAGCATGCGCTCGACATCACGAGCCCCCGCGGGCTGACGACGGCGATTTCGCGTAACAAGCGCGAGCTTAAAGAAGCGATTTCAACTGGGTTCCCCGTGCTGGTGGGCGAATGGTCGGGCGCGGCGATCTTTGCCAACTCGTCGGTTACGCCCGAGGGCCGCAATGCCTACGAGCGCGTGTTTATCGCCAATCAGCTGGCTTCGTTTGCGCCGGCTGCCGGTTGGTTCTTCCAAACGTGGAAGACCGAGAAGCGCATTGCAGCATGGGACGCCCGCGCGGCGCTCGGCACGCTCGAGCGCGGCATGATTGAATAGGTTGATATGACGCAAAACAGCGCCCATACGGGCAAACTCTATGTGGTCGGCACGCCCATCGGCAACCTGGGCGACCTGTCCCCGCGCGTTGGCGAAGCCTTTGCCGCTGCCGATGTCATCTGCTGCGAAGACACGCGTGTGACGTCAAAGCTGCTGATGCACCTGGGCATTTCCAAGCCGCTTGTCCGTTGCGACGAAAATGTGATCGCCAGCCGCGCCGCCGGCCTGGTCGACCGCCTGCTGACGGGGGAGACCCTCGCCTTTGCCTCGGACGCCGGCATGCCGAGCGTGTCCGATCCCGGCCAGGCGCTGGTCGAGGCGGCGCGTGAGGCCGATGTGCCCGTCGAAGTTATTCCCGGGCCTTCTGCTTGCGTCACGGCGCTCGTTTCGTCCGGCATTCCCTGCGAGCATTTCTTCTTCGAAGGCTTTTTGGGTCGCAAGCACGGCGACCGCGTGCGCCGACTGCAGCGTCTTGCCGTGGTGCCCGGCGCACTCATCTTCTACGAGTCTCCACATCGCATCGTGGCGACGCTCGAGGCCGTGGCGGAGGTCTTTCCCCAACGTGAGGTTGCCGTCTGCCGCGAACTCACCAAGCTGCACGAGGAGGTCTTGCGCGGGCCCGCCGCCCAGCTCGCCGAGGAGCTGCGTGCTCGCGGCGAGGTAAAGGGCGAGATTGCGCTGGTCATCGCGCCGCCGAGCGAAGATGAGGAGGCCGGTATCGTGCCGGTTGGCGCCGCGGCAGCGGATCCCGACGAGGCTCTGCGCGAGGATATCCGCGCCGCGCTCGAGGAGGGAGAGCCCGCCTCTGCGGTGGCCAAGCGCCTGTCGCAGAAGTACTCGCGCCGTAAGCGCGATGTCTATGCCATGGTGCTCGATATGCAATAGATGGAGGATATCCAGCCCTTGCGCTAGAATCATCCCCTGTATGCAACGTTTTTCTGGAGGACAAACCCCATGGATCAAAGTAAGCCTTCGTTCTTTATCACGACGCCCATCTACTACGTCAACGCCGATCCGCACCTGGGCACGGCTTATTCCACCATCATCGCCGACGTTCAGGCCCGTTATCGTCGCTCCGCCGGCTATAACGTCAAGTTCCTGACCGGCATGGACGAGCACGGCGAGAAAGTCGCCGAGGCCGCAGCCAAGCACAACATGACGCCGCAGGAGTGGACCGACAGCCAGGCTCCGCACTTCAAGGAGCTTTGGAGCAAGCTCGAGATCTCCAACGACGACTTCATCCGCACCACCGAGCCGCGCCAGCATCATGCCGTGCAGTACCTGTGGGAGCGCATGAAGGAGTCCGGCTACCTGTATAAGGGCAGCTACGACGGTTGGTATTGCGTGCCTGACGAGACCTACTTCACCGATACGCAGGTCCAGAAGGGCGACGAGGAGTACGGCAGCGTCGGCCAGCACCTGTGCCCCGACTGCCACCGTCCGCTTGAGCGCGTGCAGGAGGAGTCCTACTTCTTTAAGCTTTCCGCTTTCCAGGACAAGCTGCTCAAGCTTTACGACGAGCACCCCGACTTTGTCGAGCCTGCGTTCCGCATGAACGAGGTACGTAGCTTTGTCGAGGGCGGCCTTAATGACCTTTCCGTGAGCCGTACGAGCTTTGACTGGGGCATTCAGGTCCCGTTTGACGAGGGTCACGTGACCTACGTGTGGTTCGATGCGCTGCTCAACTATATGACGGCCGTCGGCTACGGTGTCGACACCGACGAGGCGCGTGCCGAGCTGGCCTATCGCTGGCCCGCGCAGTTCCACATCGTGGGCAAGGACATCATCCGCTTCCACTGCGTCATTTGGCCCGCCATGCTCATGGCCATCGGCGAGGCCCTGCCCGAGCACGTCTTTGCCCACGGCTTCCTGACCGTGCGCAATGCCGAGACCGGCAAGGCCGAGAAGATGTCCAAGAGCCGCGGCAACGCCATCGCTCCGCAGGACGTTATCGACATGTTGGGCGTCGAGGGCTATCGCTACTACTTTATGACCGACGTCGTCCCCGGCACCGACGGTGCCATCAGCTTCGATCGCATGGAGCAGGTCTACAACGCCGACCTGGCCAACAGCTGGGGCAACCTTATCTCGCGTTCGCTCAACATGAGCGGCAAGTACTTTGATGGTTGCGCGCCCGCCAAGCCCGCATCGTTCGATGCGTTCGACAACCCGCTGGCAAAGATCGCCGATGGTCTGGTCGAGCGCTACATGGCCAAGATGGACGTGCTCGATTATGGTGGAGCTAAGGACGAGGTCATGGAGCTCATCCATGCCGCCAACCACTACATCGAGGACTCCGAGCCCTGGGCGCTTGCCAAGGACGAGGCCAAGGCTGACGAGCTGGCGTTTGTGATCTACAACCTGCTCGAGGCCATCCGCATTGCCGCTCACCTGCTGATGCCGCTCATGCCCCAGACTTCTGCCGAGGCCCTGCGCCGCCTGTCCTGCGAGGACGAGGCCGCGAGCGACGACCTCAAGGGCATTTGCGCTTGGGGCCTGCTTGCCGGTGGTCAGCCCGTCGAGAAGGGCGAGCCGCTGTTCCCGCGTCTGGGCTAAGCCGCTGCGCGCCATATCGGCAATTTGCTGTTTAGCTGTAAGGGCATGGCCGCAACGGTCCATGCCCTTTTGCTTTACGATGCAGCCACCATGTTAAGGAGGCAACCATGACAACTTCGCCTTTGGCAAACCCCACGGCAACTAGGGAGCTGCTAGAGGAGTTTGGCCTTGCGACCAAGCATCGCCTGGGCCAGAACTTCCTGATCGACAACCATGTGATCGAACGTATCTGTGAGCTCGCTGAGCTTGCGGGCGATGAGCGCGTGCTCGAGGTCGGCCCGGGTTGCGGCACGCTGACGTTGGCCCTGCTGCAGGAGGCGGCGTGCGTTACGTCGATTGAGGCAGATCCCGAGCTCGAGCCGGTGCTCGATGCTCACGCCGCCGACTACGCCAACTTCCGCTTTATCATGGGCGACGCGCTTAAGGTGGGCCCGGAGCAGATTGAGCAGGCCGCCGGCGGCGAGCCCACGGTATTTGTCGCGAACTTGCCCTATAACGTGGCGGCGACAATCATCCTGCAGTTCTTCCAGACGATGCCCGCGCTCAAGCGCGCCGTCGTCATGGTGCAAAAGGAGGTTGCCGATCGCATTGCCGCAGTGCCGGGCAACAAGACCTATGGCGGCTATACGGCAAAGCTCGGCCTGTATGCGCAGGTGACGGGTCGCTTTGAGGTGCCGCCGCGTTGCTTTATGCCGGCGCCGCACGTGGACTCGGCCGTCGTGCGTGTCGACCGTGTTGACGGCGTGGTACCCGAAGGACTCGATCGCGAATTTGTGGCCCGCGTGATTGATGCTGCATTTGCTCAGCGTCGCAAGACCATCCGCAATTCCATGAGCGCCAACGGTTTTGCCAAGGACGTGCTCGATGCCGCTTTTGAGGTTTGCGGTATCGCACCCACCACGCGCGCCGAGACGCTCGATGTTGCCGACTTTGTCCGTCTGGCCCGGGAGCTAATCCATGATGCCTAATGCCGAACGCGTGACGTTTACCAAGAAAAAGAAGACGGTTGCTTGTCCCGTGCCCTTGGCGCCGCTTGCCGACACGCATGCACATCTGCTTTCGTTTTGGGGCAAGGATGTGCCCGAGACGCTCCTGCGTGCCAAAGCCGCGGGCGTCGACCTGTTGGTGACGATGTTCGACCCCATTGCCGACAAGCGCAGCGTGGCGGACTATAGCGACTGGCTGGTGCGCGAGATTCTTCCGATGCAGGATATCCCGCAGATCAAGTATCTTGCCGGCGTGCATCCGTATGGCGCGCCGGACTATACCGACGACGTTCATGCACAGGTCGTTGCCGCACTTGATGACCCCTTATGCGCCGGTATTGGCGAAATCGGCCTGGACTATCACATGGACTATGACGACGATATCGCGCCGGCACCCCATAACGTGCAGATTGATTGCATGGCGCGCCAGCTCGAGCTTGCCGTGCGCCGCAATGTGCCGGTGGAGCTGCACCTGCGTCACGAGGACTCGGATGGGGAGCGCACCTCGCACGTTGATGCGTACAACGTACTGCGCGAGGTGGGTGTGCCCCAGGCTGGTTGTGTGCTGCACTGTTTTGGCGAGGACCGCGCCACGATGGAGCGCTTTGTGGATTTGGGCTGCTATATCGCCTATGGCGGTGCGGCCACCTTTAAGCGCAACGACGATGTGCGCGAGGCATTTGCGGCAACCCCACTCGATCGAATTTTGTTCGAGACGGATTGCCCGTATATGGCTCCGGAGCCCATCCGCGGTCTTGAATGCGAGCCCGCAATGATCTCCATTACGGCAAACACGCTGGTCAACGACCGTGTCGATCGTACCGGCGAGGATGTTGAGGCAATCGCGCAAGCCGCTTGGGAGAATGCCTGCAAACTTTTTCAAAAATAGTTCTTGCGTTCGTGGTGGCGCTCCGTTATTCTAATTCCTGCACGCGGGCGTGGCGGAATTGGCAGACGCGTACGGTTCAGGTCCGTATGGGGGCAACCCCATGGAGGTTCAAGTCCTC
>CAJJYO010000014.1 GCA_905197385.1 uncultured Collinsella sp. | reverse complement strand
GGTCTCGGCAGGCGGCGCGGTAGATGGGCGTGCCGTCGCTGGCGTGCGGCGCGCTCGCGGCGTGGAGTTCGGCACGCGTGCAAAAACAGGGATAGGTGAGGCCGGCGTCTTGCAGCTGGCGCAGGGCGTCCTCGTACAGATCCAGGCGATCGTGCTGGTAGTAGGGGCCTTCGTCCCACTCGAGCCCCAGCCAGGTCAGATCGTCAATCAGTTGAGCGGCAAGTTCCGGGCGCTTGCAGCGATCGTCCAGGTCCTCGATACGCAACACGATGCTGCCGCCCTGGCTGCGGGCCGAAAGCCATGCGCACAGGCAGCTGAACACGTTGCCCAAGTGCATGCGGCCCGAGGGCGACGGGGCAAAGCGGCCCACGACGGGCGCGGGGACGGGGGCGAGTTTGCTGTTGGGCGCCGTCGACGTGGCCACAGCGTGTGTTGCTATGTTGCGTGCGTTGATATCCATGCGGACGAGTATAGCGCGGGGCGCGGTGGGGGAGACGCTGCCGTGGCCTGCAAGTTGCCGAGGCCGCGCGTTGCGCGTGCCGGACCACCGGCTCGACAGCTCGATCGCCGCCCGCCAGCCCAACCCCTCAAACGACAGAAATCCCGGCAGCTCTTCGCAACTGCCGGGATTTCCGCGGAAAAGGGGGACATGATCCTCGAGCGAATGGCAAAGGGGCAAACCGTTTCGCTCAACTGCTTTATGCCCCTCGGCTGGCGGCTCAATCAGCGCGTGCCGCGCCCACACAAAGCCGCTACACCTGTGACAGAGCTGTGAAGTGGTATCTATTGCTGGCGCAGGCCATGCCAAGGAGTGTCCCAGATTGCCGGCAGATAAGGAACGTCCCTAGGTGCCGGCCGCGGGTGTGACTTTCATCCCGTTTGGCGCTCCGGTCGCCTAGATGTTCGTCATGCGTACCCGCAAACGTGGGACAATGGCGCTGTTGGTTTTACAGACAAAGGATGTGCCCATGAACACCCTCGCCGCCAAAGTCAGCCGGCAGCGCCACCTGTTTGCGCGATTCGCTTCCGTCTGCGTGCTCGTCACGCTTGCGTTGTTGCTGCTGCCTGTCGCCGCGCACGCCGACGGCTACTCCATGACCCAAACCTATATCGGTGCCACGGTCGAGGCCGATGGCTCGCTGAGTGTTGTCGAGGGACGCCAGTTTGATTTCGACGACGACATCAACGGCGTGTTTTGGGAGATCAATACGGGCTCCAACCAGCAGGGCGGCACGGCGGGCGTCGACGTGCTGAGTGTCGAGGAAGAGGACACCGCGTTTAACAAAGTCGATAGCGCGAACAAGGGCGACTCTGGCGTCTACACGGTCGAGCAGACCGGTGACGGCGTAAGGATTAAGGTGTTCAGCCCTCACGAGAGCGGCGACAGCGCAATCTACTACGTGAGCTACACCATGACCGGTGCGGTTATGAACTGGGCCGATACCGCCGAGCTCTACTGGAAGTTTGTGGGCGACGGCTGGTCTGCGGATTCCGATGACGTCGAGATGGAAGTGCGCTTCGCAAATGCCGCTGCCGGGACGGCGGCCGTCAAGGGCGATAACTTCCGCGCATGGGGCCACGGTCCGCTGACGGGCGACGTGTCGCTCGATGAGGGCGAGCCCATGGTCACCTATACCATTCCCTGCGTGCATCAGGGCGAATTCGCCGAGGCACGCATCGCCTTCCCCAGCGACTGGGTGCCGCAGCTTGCCGCCTCGGGCGAAGAGCGCATGTCAACGATCCTGAGCGAAGAGAAGGAATGGGCCGACGAAGCTAACGCCCGCCGCGCTCACGCTCGCATGATTGCCAATGCACTTGCCGTGCTAAGTGTTGTTGCGGCGGTGGCCTTTACCGGCACAATCGTTATGCTCAAGCTGCGCAAGCGCAAGCCCAAGCCGCTTTTCCAGGACGAATATTTCCGCGATGTGCCTTCGGCCGACCACCCCGCCGTGCTTTCGGCCCTCATGAGCTGGAACGAGGTGCCCGATCAGGCATATATCGCCACGCTCATGAAGCTCACTGACGACCGTGTGATCAAGCTGGAGCAGGCGACCGTGACCAAGGCCAAGAAGGGTCTGTTGGGGCGTGAAAAAGAAGAGCAGACGTATCGCGTGACGGTGAGTGATGCGGGCTGGAAGTCGGCCAAGGGCATTGACCACATGGTGCTCAAGGTCTTCTTTGCCGGTGCTAAGCCTGACGAGAACGGTGACCGTTCGCGCACGTTCGACGAGCTGCAGCACTACGTCAAGCAGCACGCTACACCCGTGGGTGATAAGCTCGAGGACTATCAGAACACCGTTAAGGGCAAGCTGGCCGATAGCGAGTACGTTGCCTCGGACGGCATTGTTGCAATGGTGTTTTGCCTGGTTCTTGGTATCCTGATTGCCTTTGTTCCCGTGGGATCCATCTTCTTTACCGATGGCGCGCAGGCGAACATTACCGCCGCGGTTATCTCGGTGCCGATTGTGCTGGTGGGTATCGGCGTGGGCCTTACGTTCCGCCGCTTTACGCCGGAGGGCGCCGAGGTGGCGGCTCGCTGCAAGGCACTTAAGCATTGGCTCGAGGACTTCACGCGTCTAAAGGAAGCCGTCCCCGGCGATCTGGTGCTGTGGAACAAGCTGCTGGTGATGGGCGTGGCGCTGGGTGTTTCCAAGGAAGTGCTGCGTCAGCTTGCCGAGGCCGTGCCGCCCGAGGTGCGCGAGGCCGACGGCTTCTATGACAATTATCCCTGCTACTGGTGGTACTACCATCATTACGGCAACGAGTCTCCGCTCGATTCGTTCGATGACGTGTATCACGAGAGCATCCGTGAGCTGGCGTCGAGCTCCGACAGCTCGGGCGGCGGCGGAGGCGGCGGCTTCTCTGGCGGCGGAGGCGGCGGCGTCGGCGGAGGCGGCGGCGGAACGTTCTAGCGCGCTCTGATTTTTGGGATGGATCTTCTCCGGCGACTGCCGACGGATCCATCCCATTTTCATGCGCTACCTACGAAGGCTGTCCCCAACGACTAATCACTGGGAACATCCCTAAATGACTAGGTATGGCTGCTGGGTTTAGGCTGTTAGATCGAGTTCGTAGAGGAAGCTTTCGCGCGGCATGTCATGGCGGCGCTCTTCGCGGTTGGCGCGGTGCGTGGCCGTGCGCTTAAAGCCGTGCAGCTCGTAGAACTTCCACGAGCAGTTGGAGTCGGTGTACAGGTGCGCCCTCGTCGCTCCAAGCGAGGATAGGTGTGAGACCGCGGCATCGAGCAGAACCGTGCCAACGCCCAGGCCATGGACATCGCGATCCACGGCAAGCAGCGTGACCTCGTTGTCGTGCGGCAACGGGCTGCTCTCGAGCAGGCGGTTGTTGGTCCGGATGGTTGCGCGCACAAACGAGAGGTACTCGGCGCAGGCATCGGGCTCCAGCTCACGCATCTGCGATAGCAGCGCGCGTTCGGTATCCATCCAATGTTCTTTAACGGTGGCGCCGGAGCTCTGTCCTGCGCGTGCAAGCGCAATGCCGCGTGCATGGCCGTCGATTACGGCAACCTGCGAAAACGTCGACGACGAAAGGCAATAGGCGAGGTCGCACGCGGCCTCAAGGCGGTTGTACTCATCGTTATCCGAATTGTTATGCCAAAGCTGCTGCAGAATCAGCGCGATGGCATCGAAGTCTTCGGTATCAAACGGTCGGTAGAGAACCCGCGAGACCATGGTGCCTCTTTCTTTTGCGGATGCATATCGAGCACAGTTCTACCACGCCATTGGCATCTAATTATGGTGCCCCTGTGTTCCATGAACTCACCGTGCCCGGTGCTGTGCCCATCCCCTCCGCTCGCAAACTTTTTCTGCACATGCGCCCGTTGCGGGGTGCATCGATGCGCTCGATGCGCTACATTAAATCAGTATTTTCAATGCCGCTGCGCGAGCGCTGCAGATCGACGTATCACCGACTCACAGAGCACGGCGGCGTACCAGACAGGAGGACTGCATGGGATCTGATGTGAAGATCGCACGCGCGTTGATCTCGGTTACCGATAAGACGGGCGTCGTCGATTTCGCACGGACGCTGGTTGACGACTTTGGCGTCGAGATCATCTCTACGGGCGGCACGGCTCGTGCCATCGAGGACGCGGGCGTTCCCGTAACCCCCATCGAGGAGTTCACGGGCTATCCCGAGATGATGGACGGCCGCGTCAAGACGCTGCACCCCAAGGTTCACGGTGCGCTGCTGGCCCGCCGCGATTCCGAGCAGCACATGCAGGAGGCCGCTGAGCACGGCATTAAGCTGATCGACCTGGTCGTCGTCAACCTGTACGAGTTCGAGAAGACCGTTGCCAACCCCGAGGTCACCTTTGCGGACGCCATCGAGCACATCGACATCGGTGGCCCCTCCATGCTGCGCTCTGCTGCCAAGAACGCCGCGAGCGTTACCGTCATCTCCGACCCGGCCGACTATGATGCCGTCCTGGCCGAGATGCACGAGACCGGTGGCTGCACCACGCTTTCCACCCGTCGTCGCCTGCAGGTGAAGGTCTACCAGACCACCGCCGCCTACGACACGGCTATCTCCCGTTGGCTTGCCGCCCAAGCAAGCGACGTGGCGGACACCTCTGCCAAGCTCGAGATCTCGCTGGAGAAGGTCGACGACCTGCGCTATGGCGAGAATCCTCAGCAGAAGGCTACGGTCTACCGCTTTGCCGAGGGCTGCGAGAACACCGCGAGCTCGCAATTCCCGCTCGTGGGCTCCGAGCAGATCCAGGGCAAGCCGCTCAGCTACAACAACTATCTGGATGCCGACGCCGCCTGGAACCTGGTCCGCGAGTTCGACGAGCCTGCCTGCGTGATCCTCAAGCACCAGAACCCCTGCGGTTCCGCCGTTGCCGAGGACATCACAGCCGCCTACGACCGCGCCTTTGCCTGCGATCCCAAGAGTGCCTTTGGCGGCATCATCGCCTGCAACCGCGAGGTTCCCTATGAGCTAGTCGAGCACTTTGCCGATCAGAACAAGCAGTTCGTCGAGGTCATCATCGCCCCGAGCTACACTGCCGAGGCGCTCGAGCGCATGGTCAAGCGCCCCAACCTGCGCGTGTTGGCGACCGGCGGCGTGGACCACGGCGCCCAGGTGGAGCTGCGCTCCATCGACGGCGGCATGCTGGTACAGGAGGTCGACCACGTGACCGAGGATCCCGCGACCTTTACGTTCCCCACCGACCGCAAGCCCACCGACGCCGAGATGGCCGAGCTCGAGTTTGCCTGGAAGGTCTGCAAGGGCGTTAAGTCCAACGCCATCCTGGTTTCCAAGGGCAAGGCCGGCATTGGCATGGGCCCGGGTCAGCCTAACCGCGTTGACTCTGCGCTGCTTGCCTGCGAGCGTGCCGAGGACTTCTGCGAGCGCGAGGGCGTGGAGAAGGGCGGCTTTGCCTGTGCAAGCGACGCGTTCTTCCCGTTCCGCGACAATGTTGACGTGCTCGCCGCGCACGGTGTGACCTGCATCATCCAGCCCGGCGGCTCCAAGCGCGACGACGAGAGCATCCAGGCCTGCAATGAGCACAATATTGCTATGGTGTTTACGGGCGCTCGCCACTTCCGCCACTAAGTTCCGCTTTGGGACAAAATAATCTCCGCAAAAGACGGCTGCTCCGTTTGGAGGGCCGTCTTTTTGGTATAAGAGGACGGAATGACTAACACGAAAGGTACAACCATGCCCCAGATTGATGATGCCGAGCTGTTTGGCAATGCCGAGGATCAGCGTGCGTACGAGGACTTTTGCGCCAATCAGGAGGCGGTCGAGAAGTTTACGCTCGACAAGCCCGCGCTTGTCTGCCGTTGGCGCATGTCCAATAAAAAGGTGCCCATGCTCAACCGCCACATTCGCGCACTGTCCGAGCGCTTGGTGCAGGGCGAGCCGCTTACCCATAACATGCTCAGCTGGGCCAAGCAGCACGTTGAGTGGTCGCTTGCCGAGGGCGATTACACCGCACGCGACGGCGTGCTCATGCTGGTGATCGACGTTAACGGCAACGCCGCCATGACGGTGGGGGAGTACGAGCCGCTCGCCGATACGTCGGCCAAGGCGCTGCGTGCCCGCTCCGCCGAGGCCCGCTCCGAGGCCGACGAAACCGGCGTGGCGCCCGAGCTGCTCGCCGCTGTCAACAACGGCGAGCTCGCCTTTGTGGCGCCGGCGGACGAGTTTCTGTGCGGCACGGCGACGCTCATCGAGCAGTTGGCCCAGACCAAGGGCATCCCAGTCACGCGCGTAGACATTCCCGCGCAGCTTAAGGGCGCGCTGTTCCTAGTGAGCGACGAACACGGCGTGATCCCCGCGACCGAGACGAACGCCGCCGAGGCCGACGCCGCCACGGTCGCCTTCTTCGCCGAAGGCTACGAAAAGCTCCGTGCCCGCCGCTAAATGATGTTTCTGGGACGGGGATTAAAAACTCATTTAATTCCCGTGCTCGTCGCGAGCGAGAGGCAAGCCTCTGCCACTCGCGAACAGTTCTGTCACTTTGGTGCCGCGTGAGGCGCGTATCTGCGGATCCGCGGTCATAATGGGGCAAGACAACCAAGAGGGGGGCGGAATCCATGGCGCTAATCTATATCGTTGAGGACGACGAGCCCATTCGTCGTGAACTTATCGACATCCTTGCCCGCGCCGGGTTTGAAATCGAGGCCTGCGAATCGTTTGAGCATGTCTCGCGCGATATTCTCGCCGCCGCGCCCGACCTGGTGCTGCTCGACCTCACGCTTCCCGTCAAGGACGGCCAGCATATCTGCCACGAGGTTCGCCGCGAATCCGAGGTTCCCATCATCGTCCTCACGTCGCGCACGACCGAGATCGACGAGGTCATGGCCATGACGCTCGGCGCGGACGACTTTGTTCCCAAGCCCTACAGCGCCCGTGTGCTCGTGGCGCGCATCAATGCCTTGCTGCGTCGCACCGCGGCGGCGGGCGAGCGCAGCACGCTCGTCCACAAGGGACTGGAGCTCGACCTCGCACGCTCCATGGTCACCAACACGCAAACGGGCACCAGCACCGAGCTCACAAAAAACGAACTGCGTATTCTCTCGCTGCTTCTGAGCCGCGCGGGCAAGATTGTTTCGCGCTCGGCCATCATGCAGGACCTGTGGGACTCCGACGCCTTCGTGGACGACAATACGCTTACCGTCAACATCAACCGCCTGCGCACCACGCTCGAAAAAATCGGCATCAAGGGGTATTTGACGACGCACCGCGGCCAGGGCTATTCGGTCTAGGGGCCGGCTATGTCGTTTGCCAAGTTCTTTAAAGACGCGCTGCTTCCCGTCGCCGTGTGGACGTGCGGCGTGCTGCTGAGCTGCTTTGTGCTGACGGTCGCCGGTGCACCCGTTTCTATCGTGGTCGTGGCGGTTGGCGTGTCCTTTATCTTTGGTATGCTCGGCATCGTGATCGAGTACGCTCGCCGTCGCCGTTTTCTGCGTCAGTTGGAGCGCGCGGCAGAGGAGCTCGAGAGTCCCGCATGGGTGCAAGAGATGGTGCAATGCCCGACCTATGCCGAGGGCGAGCTCGAATACGAGGTCTTGCGCCGGGTGGGCAAAGCCGCCTGCGACGAGGTTGCCGAAGGCAGGCGTCAGACCGATGACTATCGCGACTATATCGAGAGCTGGGTCCACGAGGCCAAGCTGCCCCTGGCGGCGGCTCACCTGATTTTGGAAAACCTGGACAGCAGCGAAGACGACCTGTCGCGCGTGGACGACCTGGCACGCGAACTTGCTCGCGTGGAGCGCTATATCGACCAGGCGCTGTACTACGCGCGCTCGGAAGTCGTGGAGCGCGACTACCTGATTCGCCGCTGGGATCTCAAAACCTTGGTGACGGGCGCGATTAAAGCCAACGCGCGCGAGCTCATTGCGGCGCATGTGGCCCCGGTGTGCGAGAACCTCGACTTCGAGGTCTTTACCGACGAGAAGTGGCTCGAGTTTATTCTGGGCCAGCTCATTCAGAACAGCATTAAATATGCGCGTGAGGACGGCGCAAAGATCGTGTTTTCGGGTGCGTTGCTGGACGAGGGCCTGGCAAGCGAGCGCATCGAGCTTACCGTCGCGGACAACGGCTGCGGCGTGTGTGCGGCAGACCTACCGCGCGTGTTCGAGAAGGGCTTTACCGGCGACAACGGCCGCACCACCAAGCGCGCAACGGGCATCGGCCTCTACCTGGTGGCACGCCTGTGCTCCAAGATGGGCATTGACGTCACCGCGGCATCCGAGCCCGGCGAAGGATTTGTCGTCACGTTTTCCTTCTCGACCAACAAGTTTCAATACTTTGAGTAGTCGTCGCGGTGTAACGTCCCGGAGCGTCATTCACGTTAAGACAATTATCCCAAACGGGATAATTCCATCATGATGTGCTATGATTATCCCGTTTGGGATAATCATAGGGGATTAGCATGCAAGACTGGAATGAGCGAACGATTTTTGACCCAGCTGAACTCGGTGCATATTTGCGTGAGCGCCGGAAGAAGCTCGGTTATACCCAACGCGATGTGGCTGATTTCAACCAGTGCAGTTTGCGCTTTGTGAGCGAGCTTGAGCGTGGAAAGGCGGGTGCCAATCTTCGCCAAACCCTTCAAATCGCTAACAGCTTGGGGGTCGATTTGATCCTGAGGGAGAGGGGCGACGGCTCATGGCATTAAAGGTTTATCGTGAGTATCGGGGAACGTTTGAGCTGGTCGGAGAATTTGAGAGGGCCGACCCCGTAAACGAGACGTTTGCATATGATGAGGGATATCTTGAACGCGACGATGCTGCCGCACTCTCAGCTTCTCTTCCCTTGCGACATGAGCCATATGCCAGCAATGAGTTTTCGGCCTTCTTTTCGGGCATGCTTCCCGAGGGCCCGGTTCGGCATGAGCTGTCGATGCGTTTTCAAATCCCCCAGTCAGACTATTTATCGATGCTCGAGCGTTTGGGCGATGAGTGCGTTGGTGCCTTGAGGTTTCTCGGCGATGAGAAATCGAGCTACGATCCGGGCTATCGTCCTCTGCAAGACGAGGATTTTGAGGCACTTTCTAAGGCGGAAGTGTTTGAGATTGCAAATGATATGCAGGATTCGAGGCTGTCGTTGGCGGGCGCTCAGTCTAAAACCGGTTGGTTTTTACCGCGCGGTAAAGATGCAAAAAAGGCCGGGTCGGGGGATTGGATGCTGCCGCTCGGCTCTGCCCCCTCGACTCACATAGTCAAGATTGCTTCAACTAAACATCCGGATTTGCCGTTCAACGAATTAATTTGCATGACGGCAGCGTCTGCTGCTGGGCTTGAAATTGCCCGTTCAGAAGCTTCGGATACGATTCCTGGTGCGTTCTTTTCCGAGCGTTATGACAGAATCTGGAGCAATGAGCCGCCGTCGATGAGCGGATTCGATGTGCCTCTGAGGCTGCATCAGGAGGATTTTTGCCAAGCGGTTGGCTGGCCTTCGTATATGAAATACGAGACACGTCCCGATAGCTGCTATATGGCTCTTTGCGGCCGATTGATAAGAGAGCAATCGTCTAACGTAATTGCTGATACTCAAATGTTCGCTCGTCAGGTAATGGTCGATTATGCGTTGGGGAATTGCGACTCGCATCTCAAGAACCATTCGTTTCTTTATAGTCCGAGTTGGCGGGAAAAGAGGTTGGCCCCTGCATACGATATTGTTTGCACGACGATAATGGGATACGACCATAATCTTGGGATTGATATTGGGGATCACCGGGTGATCGATGGGGTGACTCCTGAAGATTTCGAATTCATGTCTCAAGATTTGCATCTGCCACTCAAGATGATCAAGAACATCGCGGCGGAAGTGGCTGAAGAGATGTCTGCCCAGCTTGCAGAACTTGCCTCTGCAACCGGAGATTTGGGTCGGGTCGCTCTGAAAATTCAGACGGATTCCGTTGAGAGAATGAGGGTTCTGGAGCAATTCTCAGCCTAAAGCAAAGCGGGGCCACCGTAATGGTGGGCCCCCTCTTGGAAGACTTGGGCACGTGGGCTTGCGCTCCGCGATGCGTTAGGCGTACGTTTGCTACTTCACGACCAAGATGTCGCAGTCGGTGTTGCGCAGCAGGAACGTCGAAATCGAACCCAGGAGTGCATACTTGATCGAGGACAGGCCTCGAGCGCCGCAGAGCACCAGGTCGGGCTTGACCACGTCGAGCATCTCGTCCTTGAGCGTCTCGCGAATACGGCCGGCGCGAATCATGACCTCGACCTCGGGAATGTCGGGATTGGCCTTGGCCTCCTCGAGCTGCTTGGCGATGGAGTTCTTAAATGCCTCCTCTAGGCCGTTGACCAGGTCGACCGGATAGGAGCCGGCGCTCTCGAGTGCCGTGGAATCGATAACGTGGCCGATAATCAGCTTGGCGCCGTTGTTCGCGGCGACCTTGATGGCGCGTGCGAGCACAAAATCCTGCTGCTCAGTACCGTCGAGTGAAACAAATACCTTGGTGTAGCCCTCGTTCATGGTTTCCTCCTTGGTCTATCGCACGGGCGCGGGGCTCGTGCGTCGGGCGGGCGCGGGCGCGTTGGCCGCCGGACACTTTATCTTGTTGCAGTTATACCCAAGGATTTCGGTTTGACCGCTCGCAATTCTGTGAACGGACGAGTTTTTTGGTAAGGGTAGGCGCAGACACGCCCGAACGGTTGATAATGGGACATCGCCCGCACCGTCCGCAGAACAATATCGGCGGGTGTCTAACGAGGGGGTCCCTTTGGATATCATCGAGCTTCTAAAATCTGCCTTCATGGGCCTGGTCGAGGGCATCACCGAATGGCTGCCCGTCTCGTCGACCGGTCACATGATCTTGGTGGACGAGTTCGTCAAGATGAACGTGAGCGAGACGTTCTGGAACATGTTCCTGGTCGTGATTCAGCTCGGCGCCATTCTGGCCGTCTGCGTGCTGTTCTTCCATGAGCTCAATCCGTTCTCGCCCAGCAAGGGCAAGGAGGGCCGCCGCGACACCTGGGTGCTGTGGGGCAAGATTGTGCTCGGTTGCATTCCTGCGGCGGCGATCGGTCTGCCGCTCAACGACTGGATGGAGGAGCATTTCTACAATGCTCCCGTCGTGGCGCTGGCGCTTATTGTGTACGGCGTGCTGTTTATCGTGATCGAGAACTGGCGCGCGAGCAAGCGCGAGGAAATGGCCGTTGCCGGTTCGTTTGGTTCGCGTGCTGTGGTGTCGGGTGGACGTCCCGCCGGTGCGCACTTTGCGGCGCCCGCCGCGGCTACCGCTGAGGATGAGGACGATGACGAGAATCTGGACTTTGGTTCCATCACCACGCTCGAGGACCTGAGCTGGAAGACCGCCCTGGGTATCGGCTGCTTCCAGGTGCTTTCGCTGGTGCCTGGAACGTCTCGCTCCGGTTCTACTATCATCGGCGGCCTGCTTTTGGGCTGCACGCGTTCGGTGGCCTCCAAGTTTACGTTCTTCCTAGCCATCCCTGTCATGTTTGGCGCGAGTGCGCTCAAGCTGGTCAAGTATTTCATCAAGGGCGGTACGTTCGGCGCCAACGAGGTCGCTATCTTGGGCGTGGGCTGCGTTGTGGCCTTTGTGGTTTCGCTCATCGCCATCAAGTGGCTCATGGGCTTCGTCCGCCGTCACGACTTCAAGTGCTTCGGTGTTTACCGCATCATCCTGGGCATCGTAGTGCTCGCATATTTCTTCGTTCTGGAGCCGATACTCGGCCTCTAACTTAGTCGACGCTGCGCGGCGGCCGGGGCGACAACTTGTCATTCAAAGGGGGTGGCATGACCAAAAGGTCTATGCTGCCCCCCCCTTTTTCATGCCAATTTGTTCGCCCTGGCCGCCGCTCGCTGCTGCTGCCATGACATCGGCGGTTTCGTGATTGTCAATAGATTGGTGCAGACTAACCTGACCCCATTGCGCCAAATCCGCTGGGCGGGCCTGACGGTGGCGCACGGAGTCGTGGTGTGATTTGCGTCGGTGTCCGCGCGGCTCGGTATACTGGTACGGCTCAAACTATGGCGCTGCCCGCAGGCGCGCCGTCCGTCAGATGAGGAGTCGCCCATGACCCAGCCCTTGCCCTGGGAAAAGAATGTCGCGGTACCTGTGCCGCCCGCGCCGGAACCCGTGCCGCTCGATGCATACACCGCCCCTGCTGCGCCGGAGCCCGAGCTCGTTCCGCTCGACATCTACGACGCTCCCGCGCCGGCGCCCAAGCCCGCCAAGCCGCTCGTCGACATCGACAGCCTTAATCCCGCTCAGCGCGAGGCGGTCCTGACCACCGAGGGCCCGCTGCTGGTCCTTGCCGGCGCCGGCTCGGGCAAGACCCGCGTCTTGACCTTCCGTATCGCACATATGCTCGGCGACCTGGGCGTTAAGCCCTGGCAGATCCTTGCCATCACGTTTACCAACAAGGCCGCGGCCGAGATGCGTGAGCGTCTGGCGGCACTCATTCCCAGCGGCACCCGTGGCATGTGGGTATGCACCTTCCATGCCATGTGCGTGCGTATGCTGCGCGAGGACGCCGACCTGCTGGGATACACCGGTCAGTTCACCATCTACGATGACGATGACTCAAAGCGCATGGTGCGCGACATTATGCAGGCGCTCGGTATCGAGCAAAAGCAGTTCCCCATCAACATGATCCGCAGCAAGATCAGCTCGGCCAAAAACGCCATGATCGGCCCCGAGGACATGCTCAAATCCGCCGACAGCCCCAATGACAAAAAGGCCGCGCAGGTCTACCTGGAGCTGGAACGCCGCCTGCGCGCCGCCAACGCGATGGACTTCGACGACCTGCTCGTGCGCACGCTCGAGCTGCTGCGCACCCGCCCCGAGGTGCTCGACAAGTACCAGGAGCGCTTCCGCTACATTAGCGTCGACGAGTATCAGGACACCAACCACGTCCAGTACGAGATCGCCAACCTGCTGGCCGCCAAGTACCAAAACCTCATGGTCGTGGGCGACGACGACCAGTCCATTTATAGCTGGCGTGGCGCCGACATCACCAATATCCTGGACTTTGAGAAGGACTTTAAAAACTGCAAGACCGTCAAGCTAGAGCAGAACTACCGCTCCACGGGTCATATCCTGAGCGCCGCCAACGCCGTGGTGCGTCACAACTCGCAGCGCAAGGAGAAGCGCCTGTTTACGGCCGAGGGCGACGGCGAGAAGATCCAGGCCTTCCAGGCAAGCGATGAGCGCGACGAGGGCCGCTGGATTGCCGGCGAGATCGAAAAGCTGCACTCCAAGGGCACGAGCTACGACGATATTGCTGTGTTCTACCGCACCAACGCCCAGTCGCGTATCCTCGAAGATATGTTCCTGCGCGCAGGCGTGCCCTACAAGATTGTGGGCGGCACGCGATTCTTCGATCGTGCCGAGATCCGCGACGTCATGGCCTACCTCAAGATGATCGTGAACCCGGCAGACGAGATGAGCGTCAAGCGCGTCATCAACACGCCGCGCCGCGGCATCGGCTCCACCTCGATCCAAAAGATTGAGCAGCTGGCGCGCGACAACCGTTGCTCGTTCTTCCAGGCTTGCGAGATCGCGTGCGCCGAAACCGGCATGTTTAGCGCCAAGGTGCGCAATGGCCTGTCGAGCTTTGTGTCGCTGGTGCGCGAGGGTCGCCGCATGGACGGCGAGCTCAAGGACGTTGTCGAGATGATCGTCGATAAGACGGGCCTGCTGCAGGCTTTCCGCGCCGAGGGCACCATGGAGTCCGAGAGCCGCGCCGAGAACATCCAGGAATTCCTGGGTGTCGCTGCCGAATTTGAGGAGACGCATGAGGATATCGAAGGTACGCTCGAGAGCTTGGAAGAGCTGCGCGCTGCCGGTGTTGCCGATGTGCCTGTCAGCGCCGAGCCCGAGCCCGTCGTGGTGAGCGCGCCTGCGCCCGAACCGGGGCCGTCTGCCCCGGTATCCTCGTTTGAGGCGCTCGTTGGTGCGCGTGACGCCGCGGGCTCCAATCCGCTCGATAGCTTGCCCGCTCCGGCGCTGTCTCCGCAGGATGCCCTGCCCGCCGCCATCGCGGGCAACGCGTATGCCGTGCCAACAGAGTTGCCGGCGGGTGCCGTGCATGCCGACGAGATCGAGCGCACCTACGGTCCGCTCACCTGTAAGGCGCTGCCGGCGCTCATGGAGTGGCTGGCCTTGCGCTCCGACTTGGATTCCCAGGCCGGCGAGACGCATGCCATCACCATGATGACCATCCACTCCGCCAAGGGCCTGGAGTTCCCGGCGGTGTTCGTGGCCGGCATGGAGGAGGGTATCTTCCCGCACGTGCACGACTTTGGCGGCGGCGATGACCCGGGCAAGCTCGAGGAGGAGCGTCGCCTGGCCTACGTCGCCATCACGCGCGCCCGTAAGCGCCTGTTCTTGACCTATGCGGCCACGCGTCGCACCTACGGCTCGACCTCTGCCAACCCGCGCTCGCGCTTCCTCAACGAGATTCCGTTTGAGGATATCGAGTTTAGCGGCATCGGTTCTGCCGGTTTTGAGGGCACGGGCTGGGAGAAACGCGGCGACCGTCACGGCACCTTTGGCTCGGGCATGGGCTCGGATATGTACGGCGGCAAGGTGTTTGGTTCGCATACGCGCTCGACCGGCGGTTCCGGTTCGCGTGGTGGATCGAGCTTTGACGATTTCTTTGGCGGCAGCAGTTACGGGACCGAGCGCCATCGTGGGGTCTCGCCCGACGCCGGCCGTGTTGCCTCGACCTTTGGCTCAGGCGCGCCGCGAGCTAAAAAGCCGTCGTCCAAGGTGTCCCCGACGGTGGAGCGCAAGGTCGATCGTGCCAGCGCATCGCAGGACTTTGCCGTGGGCGATACCGTGAGCCATAAGACCTTTGGCACGGGTACCGTGATCTCGGTCGCTGGAGACATGATCGAGGTTCAATTCGAAAAGACCGGCCAGACCAAAAAGCTAATGAAAGGTTTTGCACCGATTGTCAAGCTGTCGTGATCCTGGCGGACCTGGGCGGGCGTATGGGGCAACATCGCCTGCTCGGGCAGTCCTGCTCGCACGGAGAGCACATTAAGTGCTCTCCGGCTCGTGCGGAACTCG
>CAJJYO010000013.1 GCA_905197385.1 uncultured Collinsella sp. | reverse complement strand
CGCCGATATATGGGGTCTGATGATTTTTACCAGCTAGAGCCTCTTACTCGTCTAGGAGATCTTCTGGCATGTCGTTGCCATCGCCTAGATCGACTGGGGCTTCTTCGGGGGCAGAACCGTCTTCTGTTGCTTCGCCTTCGGGCTTCTCTTTGGCTGCCGTCATGCGGGCTACGGCGCATACGCGGTCGTTGTCGTCGACGGTCATCATCTTGACGCCCTGGGTGGCGCGGCCGGTCTGGCTGATCTCGTCGGTCTTGACGCGAATGACCGTCGCACCCTCCGTCACGATGAACAGCTCGTGCTGCGGGCCCACCGTCTTCATGGCCGCGAGGTTGCCCTTGCGCTCGGTCATTTGGATGGTGTAGACGCCCTGGCCGCCGCGATTCTGCTCTGGGTAGTCCGCGACCGGCGTGCGCTTGCCGTAGCCGCGCTCGGTGATGACGAACAGATCGCCGTTGCCGTTAGTGACTTCCATGCCCAGAACGCTCACGCCGTCCTTCATACCGATACCGCGAACGCCGCTGGTATCGCGGCCGGTGGCGCGCACCTGCTCCTCGGAGAACATGATCGCCTTGCCCGCGGTGGTGGCTAGGATAATCTTGTCACCCTCGCGCACGCGGCGCACGTTCAGCAGTGCGTCGTCGTCGCGCAGGTTGATAGCGATCAGGCCATCACGGCGGCTACGATCGTAAGCGCTCATCACGGTCTTCTTGACCATGCCGCTCTTGGTGGCAAACATCAGGTACTCGTCGGCCGGGAACTCGCGGCAGCTGATGACGCTCGCGATCTTCTCGCCCTCCTCGAAGGGCAGCAGGTTGACGATCGCGGTACCGCGCGCCTGGCGCGTACCCACCGGCAGCTCGTGCACCTTCAGGCGATAGACCTTGCCCTTGCTCGAGAAGAACAGCACATACTCGTGCGTGGACGCGATGAACATCTCGTCGATAACATCGTCCTCTTTGAGGTTGACGCCCGACACGCCCTTGCCACCGCGCTTCTGGGCACGGTAGGCAGCCACCGGGATACGCTTAACGTAGCCGGTGTGGGTGATGGTCACGACCATATCCTCGTCGGCAATGAGGTCCTCGACGTCCAAGTCCTTCTCAACCTGGCTGATCTCGGTGCGGCGCTTGTCGCCAAACTTCTTGGAGATCTCGCGCATCTCTTCCTTGATGACGCCCAGAATCTTCTCCTCGTGCGCCAGCAGGTCCTCGTAGTAGGCGATGGCGCGGCGCAGGCCGTCCAACTCTTCTTGGATCTTGTCGCGCTCCAGGCCGGTCAGGCGGCGCAGCTTCATCTCGAGGATGGCCGTGGTCTGCTCGGGCGTAAAGCCAAAGCGTTCGATCAGTCGGCTGCTGGCCTCGGAGTCGGTCTGCGAGGAGCGGATGATGCTGATGACCTCGTCGATATGGTCAAGGGCCATCAGGTAGCCCTCGAGGATATGCGCGCGGGCCTGGGCCTTCTTAAGGTCGAAGCGGGTGCGGCGGGTGACGACGTCGACCTGGTGGTCGATGTAGTGCTGCAGCATCTCGCGCAGGCTCAGGCATTTGGGAACGCCGTTGACGAGTGCCAGGTTGTTGGCGCCAAAGGTCGTCTGCAGCGAGGTGTACTTATACAGATTGTTGAGCACGACCTGCGGAATGACGCCCTTCTTGAGCTCGATGACCAGACGGATGCCCTTCTGGTTGGACTCATCGCGCATATCCGAGATGCCCTCGATGCGCTTGTCGTTGACGAGCTGGGCGATCTTCTCCTGCAGGGTGCCCTTGTTGACCATGTAGGGAATCTCGGTAAAGACCAGGCGGCTGCGGCCGGTCTTGGTGGACTCCACGTGTGCCTTGGCACGCACGGTAATGGAGCCGCGGCCGGTCTCGTAGCTCTGCTTAATGCCGGCGCTGCCCATGATGATGGCGCCGGTGGGGAAGTCCGGACCGGGCATGATCTGCATGAGCTCGTCGACGGTGGCGTCGGGGTTGTCGATCAGGTAGCAGGTGGCCTCGATCGCCTCGGTGAGGTTATGCGGAGCGATGTTGGTGGCCATGCCGACGGCGATGCCCTGGCTGCCGTTGACCAGCAGGTTGGGGAAGCGCGCAGGCAGCGCCACGGGCTCGGCGAGCGATTCGTCGTAGTTGGGCTGCCAGTCGACGGTATCCTTCTGCAAGTCACGCAGCAGTTCCATGGCGGGCTTTGCCAAGCGGCTCTCGGTGTAACGCATGGCCGCCGCGCCGTCGCCGTCGATGTTACCGAAGTTACCGTGACCGTCGATGAGCGGCGTGCGCATGGAGAACCACTGCGCCAGGCGGACCATGGCCTCGTAGACCGCGGAATCGCCATGCGGGTGGTACTTACCGATAACTTCGCCGACCGTCCAAGCTGACTTCTTGTGCGGGCGGTTGGGGTAGATGCCGCTCTCGTTCATCGCGTACAGGATGCGGCGGTGCACCGGCTTTAAGCCGTCGCGCACGTCCGGCAGGGCGCGCGCCGTGATGACCGACATCGAATACTCGATGAACGACTGCTTCATCTCGCGGCCAAACTCCGAAATCTGGAGCTGGCCGCCGTTGATATCCTCGCCGGCCGAGGCGCCACGGTCGACTTCGCCAAAGCTCTCCTCGAGCTCGGCGTCGTCTTCTTCCTCATCATCATCGGCATCGGGGTTATAGGCGTCCGGATCGCCGTCCTCGCCCTGCTCAGCACGGGCAAGCAGGCGCTTCAGATCGTCGGGCATACCGGCATCGCCGGCCTCGTCCATACCCTCGTTATTGTTGATATCGTCTGCCACGTTACCTCCTCATGGTTTGCGTGGTCTAATTAGTTCCCTACCACGGAGACGGCTTTTCCAGGTGCCGCAGATTCGCCCGAAAGAGGAGGGAAACGTACTTGGGTACGCGACCGACGATTGAGGGCGAAGGTGCGGTGGCTGGGAAAGCCGAACAGGTTAGGCATCTAAGAATCGTGCATCATGTGCATGCTTCTCGATGTACTCGCGGCGATAGCCGACCTCGGAACCCATCAGCTCGCGCACGGCGCGGTCCGCCACCACGGCGTCCTCGATCGACACACGCTGCAGGATGCGGGTCTTGGGGTCCATCGTCGTCGAGGCAAGCTGCTTGGGGTCCATCTCGCCCAGGCCCTTGTAGCGCTGGACGGTATAGCCCTTGCGCTTTTTGGTGATCTTGCCGTCCTTGGCCTTGCCGTCCTCGTCGTTATCGTCGGGGTTCAGGCCCAGACTCTGGATGGTGTCGCGCAGGATCTCGTCTTCGGGCTGGCGGCCATTGGGATACACGTAGTGGATCTTGTTGCGCACCTTAATGCCAAAGATGGGCGGGCAGGCAACATAGACGTAGCCGGCATCGATCAGCGGACGCATGTACTTGTAGAAGAACGTCAGCAGCAGGATGCGGATATGCGCACCGTCGACGTCTGCATCGGTCATGATGATGATCTTGTGGTAGCGCGCCTTGGTGATATCGAAGTCGCCGCCGTCGCCGGCACTCGTCGTGACGCCGCAGCCGATCGCGGTAATCAGCGACTGGATGGTGTCACTCGAGAACGCGCGATGGTCACCAACGCGTTCGACGTTCAAAATCTTGCCGCGCAGGGGCAGAATCGCCTGGATGTCTCGGCGACGGCCGTCCTTGGCCGAACCGCCTGCCGAGTCGCCCTCTACGATGAAGAGCTCGGTCAACTCGGCATCGCGCACCGAGCAGTCAGCGAGCTTACCGGGCAGGGACGCCGTCTCGAGCAGGCTCTTGCGGCGGGTCGCCTCGCGCGCCTTGCGGGCGGCATTGCGCGCCTTGCAGGCCTGCTGCGCCTTCTTGACGATCTCGCGAGCGGGCTTGGGATGCTCCTCCAAGTAATCGGCGAGGCCGTCGGTCACAATCTTGAGCGTGAGCGCTCGCATATAGGAGCTGCCGAGCTTTGCCTTGGTCTGGCCCTCAAACTGCGGATCGGGCAGCTTGACCGAGATAACGGCCGAAAGGCCCTCGCGCACATCGTCGCCGGTCAGGTTGGCGTCTTTTTCCTTGAGCAGGTTCTGCTTGCGCGCGTAATCGTTGATCACGCGGGTGAGCGCGGTACGGAAGCCCTCAAGGTGCATGCCGCCTTCGGGGGTGTAGATGTCGTTGGCAAACGACATGACGTTCTCGCCGTAGCCGCTATTCCACTGCAGGGAAACCTCGACCTCGCCCATCTTGGCCACAGGCGCGTCCGGGTCCGATTTGCCCTCGATGTAGATGGGCTCCTTAAAGGCCTCGGGGACGTCCTTGCCCTCGTTGAGGAACTTGACGAAGTCGATGATGCCGCCCTCGTAGCAAAACTCCTCCACGTGGGGAGTCGCCTCGCGCTCGTCGGTCAGCACGATTTTGAGGTTCTTATTGAGGAACGCCGTCTCCTGCAGACGGTTGTGCAGCGTATCGAAATCGTAGATGCAGGTCTCGAAGATCTCGTCGTCGGGCCAGAAGGTGACGGTGGTGCCCGTCGAATCCGAGGTGCCCACGACCTCCATCTTCTTGACGGTCTTGCCGCGCGAGAACTCCATCTCGTAGGTGTTGCCATCGCGGCGAACCTGAACGACCACGCGCTTGGACAGTGCGTTGACGACGGAGATGCCCACGCCGTGCAGGCCGCCCGAAACCTTATAGGCCGAGTTATCGAACTTACCGCCGGCGTGCAAGATCGTCATGACGACCTCGAGCGTCGGGATCTTTTTAACAGGGTGCTCGTCGACGGGGATACCGCGACCGTTGTCGACGACCGTGATGGAGTTGTCGGCGTGGACCGTCACCTGGATCTCGGTGCAGAAACCGGCCATGGCCTCGTCGACGGAGTTGTCAACGATCTCCCACACCAGGTGATGCAGACCGCTGGCGCTCGTCGAGCCGATATACATGCCCGGGCGCTTACGAACGGCCTCGAGACCTTCGAGAATCTTAATCTCGCCGCCATCGTAATCGTTTTCGTTTGCCACACGTCCTCCTTCAGTCAAGAAAATGTGTACAGCCTTACTAGTTTATCGTAAAAAAATACCCTCGGGAACGAGGGTATTTGGCTCTACAAGGCCACCAGATGCGATTTAAGGCTCTTTTTTGCTTTGCACGCCCTTGGCCCACTCGGCGCTGGCTCTCATGGCGTTCTCGAGGGCCTCGCGCAGTTTTTGGTCTTCGATGGGCGCCACTTGGCACTCAATCTCGGCGCGCTCGGCCTCACTGAGGTCGGCGTGCGGAGCCGGCGGGCGCCCGGTCGTCGCCGGACGCAGGCGCTCCTTGGCGGCGGGCGGCGTGTGACCGGGCGCGGTGGTTTTGAACACCAGGCCATCCACATGCGCACCGGCGCGCTCCATGCGCGCGCGGATGATCTCGCGCAACAGCGTCATTTCCTGCGTCCACGAGGGCGAATCGAGATATACCAGCAGCTCATTGGACTCGGGCAGGTAGCGCAGGCCCGTCACATGCCGCCCCTCACGCGTGCCCGAGCACACCGCGTTCCACGCGCGATAGACCGCGCGAGATTCCTCTGCAGCCTCCATCTGCGCGCGGCGCTCAGGCGTCGCGGCCGCCAGGATGCGCTGACGCTCTGCGTTCAAAAATCCACTGAAGGCAACCGTTTCGCTCTCGCGCTCGTAATTAGCACGTCTCACCCATGCCCACCACCTTGGCTCGATCAAGCAGGTCATCGGTAAAGTACCCCAAGTTGGTCGTGGTTATGACCGTCTGGATATCATCGCCGATCAGCCGCAGAAAAGCGCCGCGGCGTTCGCCGTCGAGTTCGCTCATCACGTCGTCCAAAAGCAGCAATGGGGCGGTGCCCAGGACATCGCGAGCCACGGCCACCTCGGCCACCTTCCAGGCCAGAACCAACGTTCGCTGCTGACCTTGGCTGGCAAATGAACGGGCGGAGCGACCCGCCACGGTAAACTCAATCTCATCGCGATGCGGTCCCACCAACGTCACGCCGCGGCGAATTTCCTCGTCGGCGTGCTCATCAAGTGCGGCCAGCATGCGCTCGTACGCCCAGCCCTTCAGCTCTTCGCGATCCTCGACCTGGGGCAAATCCCCCAGCGTGGACGTATAGGTCACGTTGGCAGCCTCACCGGGTGCCACTTGACCGTAGGCAGTGTGCACATGGCCCGCCAGCCGGTCGAGTAGGGCCAACCGGTGCACGAGCAGGGCCGAGCCCGCGCGGGCAATCGAATCGTTCCACGCGCCGAGCATCTCGCGGCAGCACCAGGTCTCCTTGAGCAGGGCGTTGCGCTGGGTCACGCAGCGCCCATAGGTGCTCGCAAGATCGGCATAGCGTGCGCTCAGTTGCATGCCAAAGTCATCGAGGGCGGCACGGCGCACACTGGCGCCTCTCTTAACCATGTCCAGATGGTCGGGGCAAAACAGCACGCTCGGCAGAACCCCGCGCACACCGGCGGCAGAACATCTCTTGCCGTTGCGGCTAAACGAGCGCTTACCGTCCTCCGCGTTCAATCCCATATCAAGCACGCGGCCGTCGCCCTCGAGCCTCAGCTCGACCTTGCACGAGCCCACGCCGTCATGGACGAGCTCGGCTGCGGTCGGATGCCTAAACGAGGCGCCGCTCGTCAGCAGCTGCAGCGCCTCTATGAGATTGGTCTTTCCCGCCGCGTTGGGTCCCGCAAGTATCGTCACGCCGTCGTCTAGGGCAAGGCGATAGCTATCGAAGCTGCGGTAGTGCGCGACGGAAAGATCGCGGGCGAACATGGTCATGGCGCAACGCTAGATGCGGACCGGCATGACCAGGTACAGGTAGTTGATCTTGTCGTAGGACTTGAAGATGCCCGCCTGCGAGTAGCTCTTGAGCTCCAGCGTGATCTCCTTCTCCTTGGATAGGGCATTGAGGCAGCCGAAGATGTAGTGGTAGTTGAAGGCGATGGTACCCGACTCGCCCTCGGCCTCGACATCGATCGTCTCCTGCGCCAGATCCTGGTCGTTGGAGATGGAAGACAGGCCCATCTGCCCGTTCTCGACGTCGATCTCGAACTTGACGGCGGGGTTGGCGCTCGCGATAACGGCAACACGCTTGAGGGCGGCATTGAAGGCGGCGACGTCGATCTTGACGCTCGTCACGCACGAATCGGGGATGAGCTGCTTGTAGTTGGGGTACACGCCCTCGATGCGGCGCGACACGTAGGTGGTGTTGCCGGCCTCGAAGACGACCTGGGTGTCGGTAGCCCCGATCATGATGGTCGCCTGGCTGGCCATGATGTTCAGCGCGTCGTTAAAGGCGTCGGCCGGAACGTTGAGCTCAAAGGAACCCTCGAGGGTCGAGGTCTCGACCTGCGTATCGCACACGGCCAAGCGGAAGGAATCGGTCGCCACCAGGCGCACGGTATTGTTCTCGACCTTCATGTGCACGCCGCCCAGGATGGGGCGGGCCTTGTCGGTCGAGGTGACGCGCCACACGCGACCGACCATTTCGGACAAGATATCGGTCGGCAGCTCCACGGCACTCTCGATGGCATAGGCCGGAAACTCGGGGAAGTCATTGGCATCGAGCGTGTTCAGCCTAAAAGAGCTCTTCTCGCAACCAATCAGCACCTGGCGCTCGGACAGCTCAAAGGTGACCGGGGCATCGGGGAGGGTCTTGGTGATATTGGAGAGCATCTTACAGGGGATAACCATCTCGCCCTCTTCTTCGACATGCGCCGCGATGCGATGACGGATCGAGATGGTGTAGTTAGAGGTCTGGAATTCCAAAATGCCGTCTTGCGCCTTGACGAGCACGCCCGACAGGATGGGAAGGGTGGATGCCGAAGCGACACCCTTCATAACGACGCCGATGGCTTGTGTAAGCGAGCTCTGGCTGACGGTGAACTTCATCTTTTAATACCTTTCTATAGATATAAATATCTTAATAATAGTAATAGCACTGACGAAACTGTTGATTACTCCCAAAGACGCAGGTCAGACCCAGAAAGAGAATCGACAGCAACCTGTGTGCAACGGGGGTGGTTTTCCACGTTCAAAACCTGCTCAAAACTTTTCATCACCGCGGGTTGGGTTTTAGACACCTTATGCCCGTGGTTTCGACAAGTTTTCAACAGGTGTCTCTATTTCCCTACGAACGCAGTGTAATTTTATCGCGCAACGACTTGAGGTCTTCGGTGACGGTGCGGTCTTCCTGGATCATCTTCTGGACCTTTTTGTAGCTCGTGCTGACGGTCGAGTGGTTGCGGTTGCCAAATTCGGCGCCCACCGCCGTGGTCGTCATCTCGCACATCTCGATGGCCAGGTAGATGGCGATATGGCGCGCTTTGGCGATATTGGCGTTGCGACGCGGGCCGATGAGCTCCTCGTGTGTCACGCCGTACTGCTCTTCGATGACGGACTGAACCGTTTGCACGTTGATCTTTTTGGCCGATGTGTCGAAGTACTGGCCGGCGATGGCGTCGATATCGTCAAAGGTGAGCTCTCCGCCCTCGCGCTCGCGGTCGCCCGCCTCGCCGGCGCAGCGCTCGCAAAAGCTCTCGAGTTCGCGGATGTTGGTGCCCGAGACCTCGGCCATGTGTTTAAAGTGCTCGTCGGTCAGGTGTCCGCCGTCGCCCCCATAGGCCGCCAGCAGCGAGTCGTCGCCTGCCTCGGGAGCGGCGACGATGGTGTTTTCGTAATAGCGCTGCAAGATCTTGTATTTCATCTCGTAGCTGGGCTCTGCGACCAGGCAGAGCATGCCGGCGTTGAAGCGGCTGGTCAGACGCTCGTCCATGCTCAGGTCCTTGGGGGCGCGGTCTGCCGCGATGACGACCTTCTTGTTGTTGCGGATGAACTCGTCCATGAGCTGGAAAAAGTAGTCCACGCTCGCGCGCTTGCCGATGATGTTTTGGATGTCATCGATGATGAGCACGTCCACGCCGTGGTACGCCTGCATGATGGGAGCGTTGCTCTTCTTTTGACGGTCGAACTCGGTCATCAGGTCGTCCAGATATGCCTGGGAGTTGGCATACTTGACCTTGATCTCGGGCGACTTTTCGGCGAGCTCGTTTTTGATGGCGAGCAGCAGGTGCGTCTTGCCCAGGCCCGATTTGCCGTAGATGAACAGTGATGTGCACGTGCCGCGCTCGTCCGCGAGGGCGGCAAACTTGAGTGCCGAGCGATAGGCATGGCTGTTCTCGGGGCCGTAGACAAAGTTCTCAAAGGTAAATTTTGAGTTCGCGGCGAGCGGGGCTCCATCCGTATTCTGCTCGGCCGGCACGGTCGGTGCTGGCATGGGTGAAGCGGGGGTCGCAACTTGCGTGGGTTTAGTCGGCGCTCCGCCCTTCATCTGGTTCATCATGCGACGAAAATCATCGGCCGAGAGCGTGTTTTTGATTGCAATGCCCGAATCCGCGCCCGCCGCTGCGTCGTGAGCGATGGGCATGTGCGTGACGGGTACGTTCGTTGACGTCGCCGCCGCGGTCGGCAACGGTGCCATGGTTTCACGGGAAACATCGCTGTGCTGGTGCTCGATCGTCGGTACGTCGCCTGCGGAGGCCGGCACCGCCGGGGAAGCGGCGGGAGCCGTGGCGGGCGCCGTCGTGGCAGCGGATTCCGTCGCGGCGCCTTGCGGTGCCACGATGTCGAGCGCAATCGGCGCAAAGGCGATTTCTTCCAGATAGGCCTCAATAGTCGGCTGATGCTTTTTGAGCTGCGCGATGGCAAAGCGCGAGGGTGCCTCGATCGTGAGTGTATCTTCGGTCAGGCTTATGGCGCGCGATTGCCCCAGCATGTTGATGAGGCGTGCATCTTGGCCGTCGCGCTGGCAAAAGGCGATGGCATCCCCCAGGATGATGCTTGCTTCCTCGTCCACTGTCTCTCCCGTTCTTTAGCTCTGAGCTCGCACGCGAGCGGCGCCGAGTTCGGTCAGATGGTATTTCTGGCCATGCTTGATGACCAAGCCGGCCTGCGCCAAGTCATTGAGCGTGCGTGACCAAGTGGGGGCCGAGTTTCCAAACGCCCTCGCCAGATCGGTTGCACCGCACGCTTGATTTTGCGCCAGATAGCCCAGCGCGGCGTTGCCGCGATCGCTTACGAACACGTCCGGTTGTGGCTGCGCATACTGATTTGCTGCATTAGGATACATCATTTGAGCTGCTGGTTGTTGAGAACTCTGCATCGGCGGCATTTGCTGTTGAAAACTTTGAGGCCACTGTTGGTAAGGCTGCGGAGGCATCTGCTGGGCCCAGGGGTTGTACTGCTGCTGCGGCATCTGCTGGTACGGCTGCTGATATCCCTGCTGGTACTGCTGCGGGAACTGCTGGCCATACCCCAGTGGCGGCATCTGCTGATATGGATATCCCTGTTGGTACGGCTGATAGCCCATTTGCTGGCCACCCGGCGCCCCCGTCGCCTGCTGCATTGCTGCTGCATCCTGATCCGCCAGCGGCATGGTCTCTGGCGTGTTTGTCGGCATCGACATCGATGCCGCCCGGGGTTCTTGTGTGGGTAGCATTCCGGGCTGCTGCATCTGTCCCACGGGGGGCTGCATCTGCTGCGCTGCCATGGGCTGCTGCGCAAAAGCTCCCGGCAGGGGATATGTGGGCTGTTCCGTCTCGGGCCGCACGGCAGCGCCGCGTCCGCCGGCACGCTCGATTTCCTGCACGCGTTTAGGGTTCAGGCTTACCGTAACCACGGTGCCGTTGCCCATGTTGTCCTCGATGGAAACGGCACCGCCGGCGTTTTCCAAATACTCCTGCACCATGGGAAACCCTGCTCCGGTTCCACGGATATAGCGCTTCATCTTGCTGTTTGCGCTGGTAACGCCAAAGTCGAAAGCGCGTTCCTTGTCGTCGATGCCTGGTCCTTGATCGGCAAAGCGGATGGTGTCTCCGCCGTCCAGAATCGAGATGATGGGCTCGGCAAAGTGCGCGTGTATAAAGTTTTCGACAATCTCGCGGATGACCATGAGCGAGATATGGCCGCCTTGTTCTTTCATGCACTGGTAGACGGTGTTGGTCGTCTCTTCCAAATACGTGCGGACATCTTGCGGATCAATGACGATCACACGCGGTGTCGACAACATGTCGTCATAGACGGCGATGCGCGCAGCGTACATGGCTTTCGGCCCCTGCGTGGTCGTCTGTTCACCTTCGTCACGCTCTTCGCGCACGCCGGTGATGTGCTCGTTGTCGGGTGCCGGGTCTCCGGAATCGACCATGGTGTAAAAGTCGTCAGACATGCCACTCGCAATCTTCCAAAAGGTTTCGAACAAATAGTAGCTCACCGTGCAATGTTTCTCATCTTTCGACAACTTTCCAAAACCTGTTGAAAACTTTGGAAAACGGACGAAAAGTTCTCAACATTGCCAACATGACCTGTTGAAAACTCGATGAAATATCGTGAAAAGTTGGCATGCGCCGCTAAATCGAGCTTGGCTTATGGGGGAACCGTGTGAACTGCGCAACCTTTTACCTTTGATTTCTTGACATTTGAACATTGATTTCCCTACAATCTTCAAGCTCACGTGTCTATATCTGCGTCCGCGTCCCCGCGGACACTCGAAATGCAGCAGGAGGAACTTAAGATGAAGCGTACGTATCAGCCTAATAAGCGTAAGCGTGCCAAGACCCATGGCTTCCGTGCCCGTATGGCCACTAAGGGTGGTCGTGCCGTGCTCGCCCGTCGTCGCGCCAAGGGCCGCAAGCGTCTCACTGTCTAGCAGCGATACACACATCTCGCATGAAGACTATTAAGTCTCGGCAAGATTTCGAGCATGTGTTCAGTCAGGGGCGTCGTTTCAATCACCCTCTGATTCGAATGACCATATGTGAATCGGTTGGCGAAGGCGACTCCGGAAGGGTCGCCTTCGTTGGTGCTAAGCGACTCGGTTGTGCCGTCGTGCGCAACCGATCTAAGCGTGTGATGCGCGAGGCCGCCCGCAGCTGCGGATTTCCCGTTGCGGGTTATGACATCATCTTGTTTGCAACTCCCAAGACGAGGGTTTCCTCGCCGCAGGAGATGGACAAGGCGTTGCGTTCGCTTATGAAGCGCGCCGGCGTTGCCGGGGAGGAGCGATGAGCAATCACGTTTTGCGACGTGTTGCCATCGCTCCTATTCGCATATATCAACAGGTTATTTCGCCCTTATTGCCTGACGCCTGCATTTATTACCCAACGTGCTCGCAATACGCCATCCAGGCGATTGAGAAGCACGGTGTTTTGAGAGGCTGCTGGCTTGCCGTGAGGCGCATCGCTCGCTGCAATCCCCTGCACGTCGGCGGTTATGACCCTGTGCCCTAGCGGGCACTCGCTATCGGAGGAAAACTTACATGTGGGATTGGATCGTTAACATCCTTTTCGAGCTGCTCAAGCTCATCCAGACCTTTGCGGTCGACTGGGGCCTGTCCATCATCATCCTGGTGGTCATCATCCGTCTGCTGCTGACGCCGCTCATGCTCAAGTCGACCAAGTCGACGGCTCGCATGCAGGTGCTGCAGCCCAAGATGCTCGAGATCCAGGAGCGCTATGCCGACGATCCTCAGCGTCAGGCCGAGGAGATGCAGAAGTTCTACAGCGAGAACAAGTTCAATCCGCTGGCCGGCTGTCTGCCGCTTCTGATTCAGATGCCTATCCTGTTCGCCCTGTTTACGCTGCTGCGTAACCTGCCGCAGTACTTTAACGACGGCACGTTCTCGTTCTTCAACATCCTGCCTGACCTTACCACCACGCCGAGCGCTTCCTTTGCCGATGGCTTTATGGTTGCGCTGCCTGCGCTGGTTTGCCTGATTCTGTTTGCCGTTCTCACCTTGATTCCGCAGCTTTATATGTCGCGCAATCAAACTGGCCAGCAGGCCCAAAGCATGCGCATGATGGCCGTCGTCATGACCGTCATGATGCTTTGGATGGGTTGGAGCCTGCCCGTCGGCGTTCTGCTGTACTACGATGTGTCTTCTGCCTGGCAGGTTATCCAGCAGATCTTCGTGACGCAGAAGGTTATCGACAAGGCTAAGTCCGATGAGGAGGAGCGCCTCAAGAACGCTCCGCTGCAGGTCGAGGTTACCCGTCGCGAGAAGAAGCCGCGCCCGCACAAGAAGAAGTAGTCGGGATATCAATCTTATTTAGGTACCTAACTTTTGGAGCACGTTATGTCTGAAGAGATCATCGAGGATATGCTTGAGGAGGTTGCCCCGCAGGTCGCGGGCGATTATCCCGAGATTGCACAGCGCTACAAGGCTGGTGAAGAGCTGACCGATGAGGAGCTCGACACCATTGCCGATGTTGCGATTTCCATCCTGCGTTCCATCCTTTCGCACTTCGATGCCGCCAACTCTCCTATCGATGAGTATGAGGGCGACGAGGGTGAGCTGATTTTGGATGTAACGGCTCCCGACCTTGCTGTTCTCATTGGCCGTCATGGTCGCACTCTTGATGCCCTTCAGGTTATGTTCTCTTTGCTGGTGAGCCGCAAGCTTGGCTTTAGATATCCGGTTGTAGTTGACGTCGAGGGATACAAGAGCCGCCGTCAGGACAAGGTTGCCTCCATGGCTCAGTCTGCTGCCGAGCGTGCCATCCGCACTCATAAGAGTGTTTCGCTTCCGCCCATGAATGCCTATGAGCGCCGACTGGTTCACATTGCACTTCGTGGCAATGATGCTGTCGATACTCATTCTGAGGGTTCTGACCCTGATCGCCATGTGGTGATTGTTGCTCGATAATCTACTCGAGCTTATGCTTAGGGGACGTGGTTTCCACGTCCCCTTTTTTTGTCAAAAGTTCTCGATACACTGATTTTTGTCAGAAAGGAGCTTTCGTTGTTAGTACTTACTGATCAGCAGGCTGACGAGATGTTGAGCCGTCTAACTTCCTATTGCAAAGAGTATTCCTTGAGCGTAACTGATGTTGAACTGAGGAAATGTATTCAGCATTTGGTTTTGGTTCTGGAAACAAATAAGACTACGAATCTTACCCGTATTCTTAACGTAGAAGATGCTGCGGTACTTCATATCCTTGACTCACTTGTTTTGCTCCCCTATATCAATAAGGCTCCTGAGGGAGCTTTGCTCGATATGGGAACAGGTGCGGGCTTCCCTGGTATTCCGTTAACCATAACCACGCATCGTAAAGCTACTTATATTGACTCTGTTGGCAAGAAGGTTGATGCTGTCAATTCTTTTGTCAGTGCTCTTGGATTGAAACATGCTCATGCCGTTCATGATCGTCTTGAAGAATATGCTCGAAGTCATAAGAAGCAGTTCTCTGTTGTAACCGCCCGCGCACTGGCCCCTTTACCGATTCTTGTTGAGTATGCGGCTCCGTACCTCAAGGATGGAGGGCTATTTGTTATCACAAAGGGCAATCCATCTGATGAGGAGCTTGCCTCTGGCATGTCTGCAGCTAAGATCTGCGGCTTCACTTCGCTTCTGAATGACGCTATCGATTTGCCTGAAGGCCTGGGTCACAGGGAGTTCATTGTTCTTAGGAAGAGTCATTCAGCATCCGTTTCATTGCCCCGTGCAAATGGCATGGCAAAGAAGAATCCGCTTGCCTAGATGTTTCACGTGAAACATAATAGATACTAACAACTTGCAGTGTTTCACGTGAAACATGGCGGTTGATATTGAATCGGAATGTTTCACGTGAAACATCCTCCGTTTGACAGCTTCAATACACACCAGGAGGGACCGTGGGATTTCGCGACGTTAAGCGTTCTAAGAGCGCAAAAGACACGCGTATCATTGCAATTATCAATCAAAAAGGCGGCGTTGGTAAGTCAACGACGGCTGTAAACCTTGCGGCGGCACTGGGCGAGCAGGGTCGTAAGACACTGATTGTCGATTTTGATCCGCAAGGAAACAGCACTAGCGGATTTGGAATTGAAAAAGAAGACCTTGATCACTGCATCTATGATGCATTGTTGAATGATGTGCCGGCAGAATCGCTTGTTCTTGATACAAATTGCAAAAAGGTATTCGTAATTCCGGCTACAATTCAGCTTGCAGGCGCGGAAATTGAACTCGTAAGCGCAATTGCTCGTGAAACCCGTCTCAAAGATTTGCTTGAGCCGATTCAGGACGAGTTCGATTTTATTTTCATTGACTGTCCCCCTTCGCTCGGCCTGCTTACTATCAACGCCTTGACCGCAGCAGACAGCGTTTTGATTCCGATCCAATGCGAGTATTATGCACTTGAGGGCGTTACGAAGCTGCTTGAGTCAATGAAGATGGTCAAATCACGTCTGAA
>CAJJYO010000012.1 GCA_905197385.1 uncultured Collinsella sp. | reverse complement strand
CCCCCTCTGGCATCGGTATGTACGATACGGCTCGTTAGTAACCCTGGCCGTAGCCCTGACCCTGGCCCTGCTGGCCCAGCAGCTCCTCCAGATACTGGCGCAACTGCTCGTCAGTAATGCCGCCGTTGCCGGTGTCGGTCGCGCTGTCGTCCTGCTGTTGGCTCTGCAGCTCTTCGTCAGAGCCCAGCTCAACCGTGACCTTCTTCTCTTCCTTGCCGCGCATGAGCGTGATCTCGACCTTCTCGCCCACCTCGTGGCTGCGCAGGGCGATGATCAGGCCATCGGCGCTCGTAATCTCATCGTCGCCCAGCTTGATAATGACATCGCCCTCTTGGATGCCGGCCTTGGCGGCGGGACCGTCCTCGACGACGCTCGCCACGTACGCACCGCTATCGGTGCTCAGCTTGTTGGTGCGGGCGTTGAGCGCATTGACGCTCGAAAGCGTGGCGCCCAGGTACGGATGAACCGGCGTCTTGCCGTCGATGATCTGGTCGGCAATGTCCTTGGCGTAGTTAACGGGAATGGCAAAGCCCACGCCCGAGCTGGAGCCCGAGTAGCTCTCGATGAGCGAGTTAATACCCACGAGCTCGCCGTTGTCGTTGACGAGCGCGCCGCCGGAGTTGCCCGGGTTGATGGCGGCATCGGTCTGGATCATGTTGGCGTAGATGGTGTTGCCGCTGGTAGAGCTCATGGCCGTGGAGCGATAGAGCGCCGAGACGATACCCGTGGAGACAGACTGCTCGTTGCCGAACGGCGAGCCGATCGCCATGACCCACTCGCCCACGTTGAGCTTGGAGGAATCACCGATCTCGATCGGCGTGAGCTTGGAGGCGTCTGCATCCTTGAGCTTGATGACGGCCAGGTCGCTCGAAGCATCGTTGCCCACGAACTCGGCCTCGTAGGTGGTGCCGTCGTCCATGGTCACCACGTACTGGTCATAGCCATCGACCACATGGTTGTTGGTGAGGATGTGGCCCTCGGTATCGAGCACCACGCCCGAACCAACGCTGCCCGAGCCATCCGACTCGTCGGCAGACTGCGAAAGCGAGCCATTCTGGCTACCGCTCGAAGTGGCGGTGATGGAAACGACGGAGGGCAGGGCCTTGGCAGAAACGGCCTCGGCAAGCGTGGTGTCCTCGGAGTCGATCGTAATCTTTTGCGTCGACGAACCCGAAGCGCCCGCCGTCACGGCATTCTTGCCGCCGCCAATGTTGAGCGTGCCACTCATAATGAGCGCAATGACCAGCAGGGCTCCGCAGGCACAGCCGGCGAGCGCCGTAATAAAGATCGGCAGCTTTTTGGTCTTGGTCTTGACCACTGTGTGCTTGTTTACAACCTGCTGGCCGCCCAGCGGCTTGCCGGTCTGTGTGTCGAAGGCCTGCACGTAGGGAATGTTGCTGCCGGCAGGCGTCGACTCCACCTGCACGCGCGGCTGCTGCTGAGTCTCGCCGGTATTGCCCGCATCCTGGGGACGCTGGGAATCGTTCTCGCTCATAGCTGCGATCCTTTCGTCAAATAACCAAAGGCCCGCCAAACACGTGGCGGGCCATCATTGTTCACGTTGAGTTGTACCCCAATATGCGGGTGCACATGTATGAGAACGCAATCTTTTAGGAAGGCTTAAGTTCTTCTGCAAACCCGAAAGGAGCCCGCACATGCGGCAAAACCACCACAAAGGTGCCTGTCCCCTTTGTGGTGAAAAACTAGTCCTTAAACAGATAGCCCACGCCGCGGACAGTGGTGATGTGTGCCGCAATCTGCGGGCCCACCTTGGAGCGGATGCGTCGGATGTGCACGTCGACGGTACGCGTGCCGCCGCAGTACTCAAAGCCCCACACGCGGTGCAGCAGCACCTCTCGGCTGTAGGCGCGGTTGGGGTGCGTCGCCAAAAAGCTCAGCAGCGAGTACTCCATCAGCGTCAGGTCGATAGGCTCGTTATCGAGCGTTACCTGGTAGGTAGCCAGGTTGATCTCGAGGTTATCGATGTTGAGCACATCGTCGGCGGCGACGGTCTCCTCCTCGCCCATCAGGCGCTGCGCGCGAGCCTTGAGTTCGTTGGGCGTCGCCGTGGGGCATACAAAGTCGGCATGCGCGTGATTCGGCAGGCGCAGGGTGCCGAGCGCCTCGTCGTCAACGATCACCAGCATGGGGACGCCGCCGCGGTCGTCGAGCCATTTGGCAATCTGATCGATGCGGTCGCTGCGGATGCCGTCGGAATCGAGGATCAGCAGGTCAAAGTCGTGCGCCGCAGTCGGCGAATCGGGGGTAGCCAGGCTCACCTCGACACCCAGGGTGGTCGTCAAGCTGCGGGCAAACTCGTGGAAGCGCGTCGTGCGCGCCATGAACAGGGCACTCTTTTCGGACATATCGGCCTCCAAGGAAATGAGCTCAATCGTACTGGAACAAGCCAGCGCGATTAGGAGTTCGCCAGATAATGCTTGATCTCCCACTCGGTGATCGTGGACTCAAACTTATGCCACTCGTTGCGCTTCTTTTTGAGGAAGAAGCTGTGGATGTGCTCGCCGAGGGCATCCTTCATAAACTGCGAGTCCTCAAAGACGTCGAGCGCCTCTTTGAGCGAGCGCGGCAGCGGCGTGTAGCCGGCCTCGAGCATCTGACGGTCGGTGAGTTTGAGTGTCTCGGCCGTGGCCTCGGGCGGGAGCTCCAGCTTACGCTCGATGCCGTCCAGACCAGCCGCCAGCGTGACGGCGTTGACCAGGTACGGATTGGCCATGGGGTCGGGGCTACGAAGCTCGATGCGCGTGGACAGCTGTTTGCCGGGCTTGTAGACCGGGATGCGGATCATGCTCGCGCGGTTGCGCAGGCCCCACGTGGCGTACTGCGGCACGGAGTCGCCACCCGTGGTGATGCGCTTGTACGAGTTGACCGTGGGGTTGGTGATGGCGCTGATCTCGCGCGCGTGCGCCAAGATGCCGGCCATGTAGTGCTTGGCGATATCGGAGAGATGGTACTTCTCGTCGTCCTCGCCCCAAAAGACGTTGTTGCCGTCGTGGTCGAACAGCGACTGATGCAAAAACATGGCGCTGCCGTCCTCGCCCGCCAACGGTTTGGGCATAAAGGAGGCGTGGCAACCGCTCTCGTAGGCCTGCTGCTTAATGATGAGTTTGGCCGTGGTGACGGCGTCGGACATACTCAGGGCCTCGGCGTGACGCAGGCTCATGCCGTGCTGCGAGCGGCCGGCGGCGTGGAAGGTGTACTCCACGGGCACGGACATCTTCTCGAGCGTGAGGACCGTGTTGCGGCGCAGGTCGCGGGCGGCGTCACTCACCGAAAGATCGAAGTAGCCCACGTTGTCGAGCGGCTCGGGGGTGTGCTCGTCGGGGAAATAGTAATACTCCAGCTCGGCGCCCACGTTGAGCAGATAGCCAGCCTTCTCGGCCTTGCGGAACATGCGGCGCAGGGCATCGCGCGGGTCGCCGGCAAACGGCTTGCGATCGGGAGTGCACACGTCGCAGAACACGCGGGCGACGCCGTTGTGGCTCGGGCGCCACGGCAAAATCTGGAAGGTCGAAGCATCGGGAAACGCCAGCATGTCGGCTTCCTCGGGCGTGGCAAAACCCTCGATGGCGGAGCCGTCAAAGCCAATACCCTCCTCAAAAGCGACCTCGAGGTCCTCGGGGCTAATGGCAAAGTTCTTGAGGCGGCCGAGAATATCGACAAACCACAGACGCACAAAGCGGATGTCACGCTGCTCTACGGAACGGAGTACGTAATCGATGTTCTGCTGGTTCATGTCGCTCCCCTTTCTTTCGGGCGGGTTTCGACTGGTCTATATCGCAGATACTATCGCAGAAAAATGTTTCCGCAGGGTTAAAGCGTATCAAGCGCTCAAAAAACGTGCGCGAACAGGCAGTTGCGAACGAGCGATTAGCGCGAGGTCGAAGCGCGGTGTTCGATGTGACCGGGAACCTCGATGCGCTTGGGGGCGAGCTTTGCGGCCTCGCCCACGGTGGTGGTAACAACGTCGATGCGCTCGGACAGGCGCTCGACCACGCGCTCGGCAATGGTAAGGGTGTCTTGCGCGGCCGTGGTCACGCCGCCAAAGAGCACGCGGTTCCAGGGGCAATCGTCAAACGTCGCGATTTTGAGACCCGCCGGCAACGAGGGTCCCAGCTGCGTCAGCGCCTCGGTCAGACGCAGAAAGACCAGGCCGTCGACGGCAATGAGGCCGAGCTTTTTGTCTACATAGTTGCGGATAGTCTCGTCCAAGCGGCCAACGCCCGTGGCGCCGCCATCGGCTAGGGTGACAACCTCGCCCGCAAGGCCGCGGTGCGAAAGCTCGTCGGTAAAGGCCTCGGCGCGCTCGCGACGGACGGGGCTGTCGTCGCTTGCCTCGGTGAGCAGGCACAGACGCTCGCTGCCAGCGGCGGTCAAGGCGTCTACCAAGCCGGCGACCAGCTCACGGTTGTTAGATGTCACCAGATCGACGCCGCCGTCGGCAGCATCGCGGTCGAGCAGCACAACGGGCAGGCGCCCCGCTGCCGCGGCGATTGCCTCGTCGTTGCCTCCACAGGTGTTGACGACCAGGCCGTCCGCGCCGGCATCGATAAGTCTGGTGAGCGACTCTGCTTCCTTAGCGGGATCGTTGCCGCTAATGGCCGTCATAAGCGAGCAGCCGCGCGCGGCGGCACTGGCGGAAAGTCCTTCGAGCATGGCGCTCGAGAATGGGTTGGCGATGTCGGCCAAGATCACGCCGATGAGATTGGTGCGCGAGCTGCGCAGATTGCGCGCAGCGGCACGCGGGCGATAGCCGGTGCGCTCGATGACCTCGGCAATGCGGGCACGGGTCTCCTCGGTCATTTGCCCGGGGCGGTTGTTGAGATAGCGCGAGACCGTGGCCGGACTCACGCCCGCCTCGGCGGCAATGTCCTTGATTCTCATCTGCGCCATAGCGCACCCCGTTTCCCATTTGTCGGCAGTCTGAGCCATTTTAGGCATGTTTTAAAAATCTCGGTTGCAAAACGCTGCAGGTGAGCAGCATCGTTTTTACGCCTCGAGCAGATGCGATGATGGGCTAGATAGCCGAGTCTTTAGACAGCTCAAAATAGTCAGGATGTAAGGCAATAACCGGGCCCTGCTCCTCGGGCATTAGGTGCAAGTGTGTCTCTGCCAGATAGCTCGCCGCATCGGTATCGCCCCTCTTAATGGTCTCGAGAATCCGGCGATGCTGCCGACGAATCGGCTCCCAATCCAGGTCCTGCGACACCATACGCAACCAGTTGTATCGCTCAAAATGTGTGTTGACGCTCTTCATCCAATCCCACAACATGTGACGGCCGGCAATCTCAAAACACGTCTCATGGAACAGGTTGTCCAGATCGAAAAAGCGACGCGTTTCGCTATGGTCGAGCGACTCGGACTCGGCAAGAATCTGCTCGAGCCGCTGCTTTTGCTCGGGCGAGGCGGCCGAACAGCATTTAATAAGCACGCTTCGCTCGAGTTTCTCGCGCAAGAAGCAGGCGTTCTCGGCGCGCTCCATGCTGATTTTTGAGACATAGGTGCCGCTTTTGGGACGCGTTTCCACCAGCTCCTGCTCACGCAGGCGCACAAAGGACTCGCGAATGGGCGTGCGCCCGATTCCCGTCTCCTTTTCCAGACCAATCGCCGAAAGACGCGTGCCGGGTTTGAGCTCGGCATAGATAATCTTGGAGCGCAATGCGTTGTATGCCTGGTCTTGCAGGCTCTGATTATGCTGGCGTTGTTCCATAAAGCCCTCGGATAAACCCTCGGTTAGTCGAATACCACCATGCAATACTATCGCATCGACACGCCCCAGCTCCCAATCAGTCTTTTTGGGACGGGGCTCTTTTAGCTACCCTGGCCCGCAGATCGGCCCCCTTGCCACAAAAGTGGCCCATCTACTACGTTAACACGGACAGCCTCGGCCATACCGAAAACCGTGAAAACAAAACCGCAGGTAGACAGCTTGTCGATTTTCGAAAAAGCCGACTATGGTTGACCCCTGCGGCTTAAACGTAGTAGATAGGCCCTTTTCGTGGCGCAGCACTACTGCACCCCAAATTGGCACCCCGAGCCCTCGTGAGTTGCCAACAAGCTGTTCGCCCAGCGCTTTATCCGCGCGGCATTTGGAAAATAGCACCACCGTAAGAACCCGCGAACAGCGCTATACGTTGCTATATCTCACTATACTTTGCTATATCTTGCTATACTTTGCTATATCTTGCTATATCTTGAGCAAAGGTGGCTCACATGCAAACAAACCCTTTTAAGCCCACAGCAGGTAAAACACCTCCCACGATTATCGGCCGCGAAGATGTGCTCGAAGAATTCAATGAGGGCCTCACCAACGGGCCTGGTGCCCCTGGGCGCCTAATGCGCATAGCCGGCGTCCGTGGAACGGGCAAGACGGTCCTCCTTGACGAGTGCTCACGTTTGGCGCAAAGCCGTGGCTGGACGGTCATAAAAGAGGTCGCAACCGAGGGACTTTGCCAGCGCATTCTCGAACAGCTGCAGCCCAAATTCCAGGCCAAACACGCCAGATTTGAGCCCACCGTAGCTGGCATATCCATCGGCAGCATAGATATTGAGCGAATCGGCCCATCGCTACGCGACGCCATGAGACAGACAATATCCAAGAATGGAAATGGCCTGCTCATCACTCTCGACGAGGTTCAAGACGCAGAGCTCGATGAGGTCCGAACGCTCTCCATTGCGATTCAGCAGGTTATCGGCGAAGACCTTGATATCGCCTTTGTTTTTGCTGGGCTGCCTTCGATGATTGAAAGCATCATCAACGGAAAGACACTTACGTTTTTGCGCCGTGCCCTCCCCTTTGACCTGAAGGCTGTGGCAGTAACCGAAGTGTCGTACTCCCTCGAGGAAACCATTGAAGCGTCTGGCATGGAGTTGCAGCCAGGTATTGCCGGCCAACTTGCCGAGGCAACGCAAGGCTATCCTTTCATGATCCAACTCGTTGGATACTACGCATGGCAGTTGGCAAGACGCGCACATACAGCGATTATTGGAGAAGAAGAAGCCGAGCGTGGCATTGCAACGGCACGCGAACGCTTCTGCGGCATGGTGATTGAGCCCGCGCTACAGCGCATTCCGCCCACGTGCATCGCTTATCTGCTGAGCATGGCATCTTTGGGGCAGACGAGCTCGACCAGCATGGTTGCCGACGCCCTAAACAAAACGCCTCAACAGGTGAGTTCCGTCCGCAGCCGCCTGTTAAGAGAATCGATTATCGAGGCTCCCTCGTACGGCAAGGTCTCATTTGCCATCCCCTACATGCGCGACTACCTCTACGAGCACAAAGCCGAACTGGAAGTTGAACTGTAGAAACGGCAACTGCCCTGCAAGACGAAAACCGTTTTCGTACGGATTTAAAGCAGACGTAAACGATTTTCGTCTTGATTTGCGTACGGAATTAAGACGTAAATTGCGCTTTCGTACGCTTATTACCAGACGCAAATTGTTTTCGTCCGGCTATGCGTCCCCAATCTAGACGAAAAGAGCCCCGAGCTCGTATTGAACTGCATCCCAATTCTTGGACGGGCGCCGATGCCCTGATTTCTGCCATGTCGAGGTGCGAGATCAAGTCCTTGGCGCGCTCGCCGGAGTGGTATGCCTTGTTCGGCTCCACCTTCCTGTAGAGCTTCTTGAGCTTCGTCTTCCCCTTGTTGCCCGGCGGCATCTCCGTCTCAGGTGGCAGCCCTAGGAAGGACAGGACGCCGGGCAGGTCGCACAGCATCACGTCCTCGATGTCGGCCTTGGCCGCCAGGTCGACGACTCTCTGCGCTGTCGGCGAGATGTTCGGGGTGCTGCTACCGCCCGCTGGTTCGGAAGCTGGCGGGCAGTAGCGGGCAGTAGCGGCAGTAGCGGTGTGGCTCGATAGACCCGAATATCCGTAAGGAAGGTGCTCGCTCTCATATGTGCTGATATGCCTCGCCTCGCGAACCTTGGGATGCTTCCTGAGGTAATCCCTCAATTCGAGCCACTCTTTATGCTCATAACGCTTCGAAATCGTTTCCCCGTCGACAGTTTCCTTCACATAATGGTATGTTCGAACGCCTTCGAACTTGCCGAACCCGTTCTCGACGCTGAAGTTTCTGAACCAGCGCGAAAACCCATTCAGGTCCATGAAGTTGACTTGGGGATGCCTGTCTTTCGTTCGTTCGAATGAGTGGACGAGCGGAGTGCCTTTGACTTGTTCCAGGCCGAAGGCTTCCATTTCGCGGGCCTGCTCCTTTTTCCAGAATTCGAGATACGACGTCAGCGTCTCGCTTATCGAGATCCTCCGCACGCTTTTCTTGCTTTTGGGCGAGCGAACGCTTCGATCGGCCGCGAACTGCTGCTCAATGAGGATGCTTCTGTTCTCGACGGAGACATCGGACCACGTCATCCCGAGGGCTTCTGCCCTTCTCATGTCGGTGTCGAGCATGAGCATCACGCATGTGATGTGCGCGTCCGGTTCTCGATTGAGTAGGATGTCGAGTAGGCGAGCGGCGTGATGGTTCCTTCGCGGTTGTCGTGGAACTTTTTTGCGTACGAGCCGACGGTGTCCCTCGATTTTTGGACGTAGGTGCCGCTGTTGAGTTCTGCCTTGTAGGCTTCGAGTGCGGCGTCGACCTCTCGGCTTTTGGTGGTATGTATGGTCTGCCACGGCGAATAGCGGTATTTGCCCGTGACCGGATCCTTGCCGAGGCTGTGACGGTAGCGCCACGTGTATTTGTCGCGGCGTTGCTTCGTTCCTTTGCCTATGACGAGAGGTCGGTCGTTCATCGTGTTCCTTGCCTGAAGTGCCTGAGAATCGCGCTCGGTTGCGCGGAATGGCGCAAAGGGCTGGGGCGGGTGGGCATTACCCTTGGTGGTGGGCCCTGCGTGGGGTCACACCCCAAGGGTAATGCTCCGCCTGACCGCTTTCAAGCTCGTTGTGGGTCGAATTTGGGTCGAATTATTCCGCGTACTTTTCTTTCGTAAATCTATGAAAACATCAAATGACCTGGAGTTATATTGACTTCAATTTGGGTCGAAATGTCTGAATGAAACAACGTCGTAGCGACCTCATAACCCGAAGGTCGGTGGTTCAAATCCGCCCCCCGCGACCATGAAACTTCAGGTCGGAAGCATAAAAGCTCCCGACCTTTTTCTTTGTCTAGGGGTTTCGGCATCTCTCGTTCTTTGGGTACCTCGAGGCGGGCAATCAGATAGATGCTTACGAGTATCATAGGGTCTTTTTACGTCGCGGTCGTGTCTCGTACTGGTGCGCCGCTCTTTGTGGGACGTGTCACTTTGCCATAGGTTGTCCGGCGGCGGGGCGCAGGTCGTTCCCCGTGGCGTCGCTCCTTTCGACGCTACGCTGCCTGGCTACTCGTTCCACTGGTGCTTTTTCATGTCGACGCAGCCGTTGTCTCGGAAGGCGACTCCTTCCTCCGTCAGTAGTGCTCGCTGGTCGGGGAAGTTTGGCGCGAGGCGTCCCGCGTGGTTGACGACGCGGCGGCAGGGATAATCGCCGTAGCGATCCGCCTCGCTCAGCACCGCTCCGACCAGGCGAGAGTTTTTCTCCCTGCCGATGAGGCGCGCTATCTGACCGTACGAGGCGACGCATCCCGCCGGAATCTCTGCCACGACGGAGAGAATCTCATAAACCAAATCTTCGTCCAGGACTTTTCCCATCGTATCGCTCCCGTGTTCGCTTTTGCCTTCGGGGGCGCGGCGCCGATCACCCGTGCTGCGATTTTCGCAGCTCCCCTTACCGAAGCATCGAGGGAAAGCGCGTGCGTGTCAAGGTTGTCTGGTCCAGTTGCTGGCTCGATGCCTCGAGATGTTCGCCTCAAGTGCGACCTGCCCCTATTGGAAAAGGATGCCGAAGATGTATTTGGTGATGGCGGAGCGGCGGATGACCCCCACGAGTTTGCCCTCGTCATCAACCACAGGAAGCTTCTTGAACTTCTTCTTCGCCAGCAGCGCGGCGACGCGGGCGATGCTCTGCTCGGGACGGGCACACACTACCTGGCGCGTCGCGAAATCCATGACGCAGCGATCCTTCAGGTCTTCGATGCGCTGCTCAAGGCTCTGATCGTCGAAGTACAGCATGGACGCGTCGCCGCCCGTGAAGATGGTGTGAGCGCGATGCTGCGCGATGGCTCCCATGACATCGCCGTCGGAGATGAACCCGACCACCTGGTTGCGCTCATCGATTACGGGCATGCTGCTCACCTCGTTTTCGGCGAGCATGCGCACCACGTCGGAAATCGTGCAATCCTGCGTGCAGGTGAACGGCTCTTCAATCATGATGCTCGAAACGGGCGTCCCCTCGAGCTCGAGCGGGATGCGCTCGGACAGAATCTCGGACATCGCTTATGCCTCCTTCGTTTTCGGTGCGGTTTTCTTGGTGCGCACGCTGAATATGGCGCAGATAAGGGAAACGAGGCCGATTGCCGCGCACACCTTGTAAGCGACGCCCGCGCCCACGGCGGTGGCTACTTGGATGCTCGCATCGACGCCGGCCGACGCGGTGACGCTTGTCATGACCGTGATGATGAGCGCCGTGCACAAACCGCCGGCGACCTGGCGGCCGGTGTTCGCGATGGCGTTGCCGTGGGCGATCATGTCATTTTTCAAGGCATTGACACCCCATGTGTTCACCGGCATGTTCGCGAGCGACTGGCCGGCGGACTGCAGCATGCAGAACAGCGCAACCACCAAGATGGGCGTGTTTACCGTCGAAAGCGAGAGCAGGAACAGGGCGCCGGTCATGAGGGCCAGGCCGACGATCGAGATGGCACGCGGACCGAACTTGTCGAACACCACGCCGGAGATAGGGCTGATGATGATGCCCACCGCCGCGGCGGGAAGCATGGCCATGCCGGTTTCGAAGGCCGAAGCGCCAAGCGAGGTTTGCAGCAGCAACGGCAACAGCGTGTTGGTGACCAGGCATGCGGCGTTGATGAGCGTGACGATGATGGCGGCCACGCGGAACTCGCGCGTCTTGAGCGTGCCCAGTTGAAGCAGCGGGTCCTCGATTTTGCCCTGGCGTACGACGAACAGCACCAAGCACACGACACCCGCGACGATCGAGCCGAGCACCACGGGGTTGCCCCAACCCATCGACGAGGCGCTCGAGAACCCGTAGAGAAGTCCGCCGAAGGCGATGGTGGAGAGGACGACCGAGGGCAGGTCGAGCTTGGGGTTCTTCAGCTCGCCCACGTTTTTCAGCATGAACACGCCCAGCACCAGCACGAGAATTGCGAGGGGGACGATGGCGCCGATCATGGTGCGCCAGCCGTACGTGTCGATCACCGCACCGCCTACGACGGGGCCGACCGCGGGACCCGCCGACATGACGATGCCCGCCATGCCCATAGCCGTTCCTCGTTTCTCGACGGGGAACACCAGCATGGGAACCACCGAGACAAGCGGCATGAGCACGCCTGAGCCCGCCGCTTGCAACACGCGACCGATGATGAGGAACAGGAAATCAGGGGCTGCGGCGCACAGCAGCGTGCCCAGCGCGAACACCAGCGTCGCCCCGAAGAATAGCGCGCGGGTGCTGAACTTGTCGATAAGGAACGCCGAAACGGGGACCATGATGCCGCTCACCAGCGGGTATATGGACATGATCCACTGGGCAGTCGAGGCATCGATGGCGAAATCGGACATGATGACCGGCAGCGCAGGCGACATCACCGTTTGGTTCAGTAGCGCCAAGAAGGCACCCAGGACGACGACCGCGACGATGCGGATCTGGGTACCGGTAATGCGCCCATTGGCGGGCGCGACCGTACAATTATCAGACATAAGCTTCCTTCGTATCTATTCGATTCTTCGCCGAAGGCGCGCCGGCCCACGGGCGAAATAACATGCACGTGCTATGCGTGCATCAGATACGACAGGAAGAAAGCGGCTGCTCAGAGCGCACTTGGGGAACAACAGGAGAGGCCCCGTATACCAGGGGCCGCCGAATTGCGATGTATGCTTTGGTCAAATCCTTCATAGCGGGGAGGCATTCTAGCAGCCGTCTTCGCCCCTTTCAAGGGATGTAACCCAGACGTTGATTTTCTTCACCGAGGCGCCATCGTTGACGGGTGGCGTGCTTCTCTATCGCCACACCGCGGGGCGAGGGAACGCCGCGGCGAGCTTGTACATCGGCTATGTGTGCAGCTGCGAGCGTGTCGCCGGCGCGCGCTGGGCGCCAGTCCGATCCGGCCGACTCTTGCCGACGGTCGGTCGCCGTCCTCCTCCATCTCCGCCTGCTCTGTTTTTGCTCGGCTCCCTTGTCGTATCATGGACGGACGAGAATTGAGCGAAGGCGGTACGTATGAACATCCAGATATTCGGCACGAAGAAAAGCTTCGATACTAAGAAGGCGCAGCGCTATTTCAGGGAACGTCGTGTGAAGTTCCAGTTCATCGACTTGAAGGAAAGGGGGATGAGCAAAGGCGAGCTCGAAAGCGTGGCGCGCGCCGTCGGCGGGATCGACGCTGTGATCGATCCAAAGGCGAAAGATGCCGACACGGTTGCGCTCGTACAGTATCTTGCTGCCGACCAGAAGTTCGAAAAGGTGCTCGATAACCAGCAGATTCTTCGTGAGCCCATCGTTCGCAACGGCCGCCAGGCAACCGTTGGCTACGAGCCTGACGTGTGGAAGGGCTGGGAATAAAGTGAAGCGCCCACGCCCGTGGTTTTATCCACGGACGCGGGCGCTTGCGTAAGACGTCTCTTGTCGTTTGAGTGGAGCGCCCCGGCGGCGCTGAACAACGCGCCCCGGTGACGTGGCTCGGGGCTCTTTGTGCCGCACATCTATGAGAGGAGATATTTGATGCGCATGGGCGCTACTCCATGTAGCCACCCTGAATGGCGGAAACTGCATGCTCGGTAAAGAACTTGAGCGTGCCGGAGGTATAGCGATTAGCCTTGGGCTTCCAAGCGGCTCGGCGCTCGGCCAAGACGGCATCGATCTCGGCCGGCTCCATCTCCTTGCCGGCGATGCCCACAATAGACAGCGAGCGCTCGGGGATGTTGATCTGGATAAGGTCGCCCTCCTCGATCAGGGCAATCGGGCCGCCCACGGCAGCCTCGGGCGAAACGTGACCGATAGCCGGGCCCTTGGAGGCGCCGGAGAAGCGGCCATCGGTGATAAGGGCAATGCTCGCACCCAGCTCGGGATCGCTGGCGATAGCCTCGGTGGTGTAGAACATCTCGGGCATACCGGAACCCTTGGGGCCCTCATAGCGAATGATAACGGCATCGCCGGGCTTGACCTCGTGCGTCAGGACGGCGTGGATGGCGTCCTCCTCGCAATCGAACGGACGGGCCTTAAGCGTGGCCTGGAACATCTCGCGCGGAACAACCGTGTGCTTGACGACGGCGCCCTCGGGGGCAAGGTTGCCGTGGAGGATGGCGATGGAGCCGTCGGTACCAAAAGCCTGGTCAAACGGGCGAATGATGTCCTCGCGCTTGAGGTTCCATTTCTCCAAGTAGCGGCCGCACTTCTCGTAGTAGCCGTTGTTCTTAAGGTCCTCGAGGTTTTCGCCGAGAGTCTTGCCGGTGACGGTCATGACGTCGAGGTGGAGCATCGACTTGATCTCCTCCATGATGCGCGGCACGCCACCCGCATAGTAGAAGAACTGCGCCGGCCACTCACCTGCGGGACGAACGTTGAGCAGGTAGTGGGCACCACGGTGCAGACGGTCGAAGTCGTCGGCGGACATCTCGATGCCAAACTCGCGGGCGATCGCAGGGATATGCAGCAGCGAGTTGGTGGAGCCGGAAATGGCGCCGTGGACCATGATGAGGTTCTCGAAGGACTCCTTGGTCACGATGTCGCGCGGGCACAGGTTGTGTTCGGAGAGCCACACGGACTGACGGCCGGCCTCGCGCGCAAACTCACGCAGATCGGAGCTGGTTGCGGGCAGCAGGGCCGTGCCGGGGAGCATAAGGCCCAGGGCCTCGGCGGTAACCTGCATGGTCGACGCGGTGCCCATAAAGGAGCAGGCGCCGCAGCTGGGGCATGCGTTGTGCTTGGCAAACTCAAGTTCCTCGCGAGAGATCTCGCCGCGCTCGTAGCGGGCAGAAATCGCACCGAGCTGCTCCAGGGTCAACAGGTCGGGGCCTGCATCCATGACACCGCCGGTAACGACGATGGAGGGGATGTTGATGCGGCCCATGGCCATAAGGTTCGCAGGCAGGCCCTTATCGCAGCTGGCAACAAAGACGCCGGCGTCGAACGGGGTGGCCTTGGCATGAATCTCGATCATGTTGGCGATCATGTCGCGACTGGGCAGCGAGTAGTTGATGCCGTCGTGGCCCTGGGCCTCGCCGTCGCAGATATCGGTGCAGAAGTAACGGGCACCATGACCGCCAGCCTCGGCAACGCCGGCACGGACCTCCTCGACCAACTCAAACAGGCCGGCAGAACCCGGGTGCGAGTCGCCGAACGTCGACTCGATAATGACCTGCGGCTTGTCCAGATCCTCGATGGACCAGCCAGAGCCCAGACGCAGCGGGTCCATCTCGGGGCTGATGGTGCGAAACTTGCCGGAACGCGGCTGCAGCTTGGCAACCAGGTCGGCTGCCTCCTGCTGAATCTGTGCCTTGGTCTTCTCGTCCATGATGCTCTCCTCTTTTGATTTGAACGGTTGTACCAATCGTTGGTTAATGAATCAGGTGTAAATGGGTACCGAGCGATGCACTCGGCGAAAGATGCTTAGCTACGCGAACTAGGCGAAGAACGAAATCACTAGGGCGCAGACAAGACCCGAAAGGCCGATGAGCGTCTCCATAACGGTCCAGGACTTGAGGGTGGTCTTCTCGTCAATCTCCAGGAACGAGAAGCACATCCAAAAACCGGCATCGTTGACGTGCGAGAGCGCCGTGGCGCCGCCGCAGATGGCACGCATGGCGGCCGAGCACGCAACCAACGACCAGGTCGTCCGTATCAAAGAGCTCTGCGACAAATCCGAGCGCCTGGCCGAGGCCGGTGAGGATTACTCCGCCGCCGACACCGCGTTCCACAATGCCATTGCCGAGAGCTCCGGAAACCTCGTCGTTCCCCGCTTGATGGGCGTGCTCAAGGCATCCGTCCCCCTCTTTATCGACGTGACCGGCAAAAAGCTCGTCGAGGAAACTATCCGCACGCACCGCGATGTGGCCGACGCCATCGCCGCGCGCAATCCCACCGCCGCGCACGACGCGATGTATCTGCACCTGGTGTATAACCGCAACATGATTGCGGAGGGAGCAGAAGCAAAAGGCATTTAGGGCCCGACAATAATCTTTCTTTGGCAAAACGCAGGCGG
>CAJJYO010000011.1 GCA_905197385.1 uncultured Collinsella sp. | reverse complement strand
GAGGATATCGGGCATGTCGAGATAGGCGCTGCGGTCGCCGCCCTTGGCAAGACCGGCGTGGTGCGCCTCATCGATAACGACAAAGCCGATGCGGCCCGAACGCGCGAAGCGGTCACGGTGGATAGATAGGAACTCGGGCGTCGTGAGCACGATACCGGTGCGGCCCGAAGCTAGGCCGGCGAACACGTCATCGCGTGCGGCCTCCACGGTCTCGCCGGTCAGCACGCCAACGCCAATGCCAAGCGATGCCATCGTCGACGAGAGGTGATAGGCCTGGTCGGCAACGAGCGCGCACAGCGGATAGACAAAGATGCTCGCACGCCCGCGAAGAACCGCCTCGCGCGCGGCATGCACATGAAAGATGAGCGACTTGCCGCGCCCCGTTCCCATAACGGCCAGAACACTTTGGTGATCGGCCAGGGCATCGAGCGCCTCGACCTGCGCGCGGTGCGGCTGGTTCGAGCCGATAAAGCTATGGATAAGCGAGCGCGTGAGCTCGGTATAGGAAAGCTGGGCGAGCGTCTCGCGCTTACGCGACTCCAGGCGCAGGCCGGAATCCGCCGGCTGCACGCCACGACGAAGCTCGCATGCCGGATCGTCGATGCTGGGCAGCGTGGTATCGCGGACCAGAACATCCTTGATCATGAGCTTGGGCTTCACACGACCCTGCCAATGCTCGGCAACGGCCTCGAACACCAAATCGACAGCGCTATCGCAGTTGATGAGCTTATCGATTTGCGGTACACGAAACATGATGGCCGGCACACTCGCGGCGCCATCCGTCGCCACGAAGCGCATGTGCTCGCCGGTCTTACCCACCACGGCGCGATCACACATCGTCACGCCCTCGGCAGCCAGCAGCGGCACCTTATTACCCTGGCCAAACGGCTCAAGGCGGGAAATCTGCTCGATGGTCTCGATATTTAGCTCGGAGAGGTCAACGGTGGCGGCAACCTCGTCAGTGTCCTCAAAGTCCTCGGCGGGAAGCTCCGATAGCACGGCCGAAAGGCGACGGCGGAACTCGTCGAGCTTGGATGCCTCGATAGTCACACCCACCGCACCGGCATGTCCGCCGCGACGAATCATCAGGTCGGAACAGCGCTCGATGGCGTCAAACAGGTTAACTTTGCCCACCGAGCGACCAGAGCCGCGCGCGATACCGTCCTCGATCGAGAACAGCAGCGCCGGCACGTGGTAGCGGTTGGTCAGACGGCTTGCCACGATGCCCTTGACGCCCTCGTGCCAGCCTTCGCCGCCCACGACGATCGCGCGTCCGCCGTCATAGGTCTCCTCGACCTTTGCCATGGCATCGCGCGTGAGCTCCGCCTCGATCTCACGGCGCTGGCGGTTGATTTCCTCGAGCTCAGCCGCCAGTGCGCTTGCTTCGATGGGATCGCGGGCAAGCAGCAGGTCGAGCGCCAGCTTGGGATCGGCCATGCGACCGGCAGCGTTTAAGCGAGGAATGAGCGAGAATGACAGGCCATCCGCCGTAATGCTCGAAAGGTCCGCCTTGGCGAGCGCGGCAAGCGCGATATAGCCGGGGCGAGCGGTTACGCGCATCTGCTGGATGCCCTCGGCAACCAGCGCGCGGTTCTCGGGCGTGAGCGGCATCATGTCGGACACGGTGCCCAGCGCCGCGACCTCGATTAGCGAACGCCAATACGACGGCTTGCCCAGGCGCTCACCCAGGACTTGCACCAGCTTGAGCGCCACACCAGCACCGGCAAGCTCGCGCGAGGGGCCCTCGTCCTCGAGCTTGGGGTCAGTCAGGGGCACACCCTGCGGCACCTGGTCGGAGGGCTCGTGATGGTCCGTGACCACCAAATCGATCCCCAGACTCTCCAGATAGGGGACCTCTTCCTTGGCAGCAATACCGTTATCGACGGTCACAATCAGGTTGGGTTGAGCGAGCTCGTTGACGCGGTCGAGCGCCGCACGCGACAGGCCGTAGCCCTCGTCAAAGCGGTGCGGAATAAACGGCGTGACGTTGGCGCCAAACGAACGTAGCGCCTCGGTCAACAGACAAGTCGACGTAATGCCGTCGACGTCAAAATCGCCAAAGACGGCGATACGCTCGTGGCTGCGAATAGCACGCTCAACGCGGTCGGCGACGGCCGCCATACCCGGAATAACGAGTGGGTCCGCCCAGTCGCGATCGAGCGAAGGCGTCAAAAACAATTGGCCCTCTTTGATGGAGCCAATGCCGTGCGCGACCATAATGCGCGCCACCAGCCTGGGAATGCCCAGACCAGCCGAAAGCTCCTTTTCGAGCTCGGGGTTTTGCTGAGCGACCGCCCAGCGATGCGTCGTCTTAAGCGATGACATAGGCACCCACCCCCGATAGGGGCAGGTCGCCGCGATACCTCTCACGGTTCATAGCGATGAGTCCTCTGTGTATGCCCGCTTCGGCAGGCAGATCTGTTGAACGGATTTATTATACCGTGCGGCGCGGACGCAAATCGCCGCAGCACGCCGCGGTTTCGGTAAACGATGCCGGTAATACCCTCGAAATAATCGAGCGTTTCTGACGCACGGACACATGTGAGCGTCTAGCATATCCAGTCAAAACGGATTCACGAGCAAAGGGAGTCACAAGAGCATATGAAGCAATGGGTTGGACTGGGCAAATTTCTCGCAGGACATATGCAGGTCATCGTTCCGATTTGCGTGGCGCTCGGCGTGCTCTTTCCTCAGCAGATCGGCGTTCTCAAGCCCATCGTTCCCACCCTGTTTGCCTTTATGACGTTCCAAGGCGCGCTCAGCAACACCTTCCACCAGGTGGCTGAGGTGTTCCACCGTCCCCTGCATCTGATTTTGGCGTTATTTGTCTCGGCGGCGCTTATTCCCATCGCGGCCTATGCCATGGGATCGTTGTTCTTTGGTTCCAACCCCAACCTTGTCTGCGGCATCGTGCTCGAGTACAGCGTACCCGTGGCAGTCACTGCCTTTATGTGGATCAGCATGTTCGGCGGCAACGGCCCGCTCGCGCTCACCATCATCCTGACGTCCTCGGTTATATCGCCCGTGACGATTCCGCTCACGCTCAAGCTCCTGTTGGGCGCCACCGTCGCAATCGATGTTCCGAGCATGATGCAGAACATGGCCTTTATGATTGCCATCCCCGCCGTGCTCGGCATCGTGATCAACGAGCTCACGCACGGCTGGGGACACGAGAAACTCTCCCCCGCGCTCTCGCCCGCCTGCAAATTTATGATGATGGGCGTCATCGCGTCCAACTCCACCGCCATGAGCGAGTACGTGCTACACATGAACGCGGTGCGCCTGGAAGTCGCCCTCTTTATTCTGGTGTTCGCCATCAGCGGTTTTGTCGTGGGCATTCTGGTCGCCCGCGCGCTGCATCTGCCATATAGCGAAACGACCACCATGTGCTTTACCTGCGGCATGCGCAATATCTCTTCGGGCGCCGTCATCGCCACGCAGTATTTTCCCGGCGAGGTCGTGTTCCCCGTCATGTGCGGTACGCTGTTTCAGCAGGTGCTGGCCTCGATTATCGGGCATCTCTTTGAGCGCCTAACCGGCGATGAGCGCGCCGCCCAGCGCAAGCGGGTCGAGGCCGGCCGCGACGCCATGGCACGCTAGACTGTCCGCATTACGCGGGGCTAGTCTTGCTATACGAGCGTTTCCAGATGCGCGCGCAGGCGCTCAGCATCGATATCGAGCGTCGTCTCGGCATTGACCTGGGCCAAACGATAGCCGACAAAGTAGGGCGAAACCACCCAACGCGGCAGCGCCTTGGCAATGGTGCGACCGTCCATGTGGTAGAAGAACAAGTTGTACGACTCTGCGCGACCACCATGGTGCTCGTTCAGGATATAGCGCAGAGCTACCTGAATCGCATCGGCGAAGAGGTCCGTCTCGGCCTGGTCTCGCGCGCCATCGCTGGCGGCGATTCCCTGCGGGGCTGAAACGTTGACCTCAAAGAACCCCATAATCGGTTCGGTTGAGATGTCGACCGAGATTCTCCCTTGTTGCCAGACACTGATGCCTTCAAAGTTGGCTGAGGTCAGCGCCGCATAGCCGTCCTCCTGTTCCAAGCCCACAATCTGCATGTGTGGATGGACGAGGCTGCCGCCCGAAAGCGGGCCTTTGTTCTTGTACATGAGCACACTGCGGTACTGTTGGGAATCGATCATCTGCTGCCAACAGCCCAGGGCAAACCGCATCACATGATGCAGCTCATCCGGTTCATAGGTCACCAGGTCGGCGTCGTGATTGGCAGACTCGATCAATACGGTCTGACGTGTGGCCCGCAAGGTCTTGAACTTATTCTCGAGCCAGATGCAGTCACCATCGCGCTGGATGATGTTGGCAAGTCCCTCCGTGTCGCAAAAGGGGCACGCGGTGCCAGGGCGACGATTATCGTCGGGCTTACCGCTCGCCTGCTGAACGTCAAATACCAGCGCCACGGGTTATACCTCCAGCGGCACGATCTTGGTGCCATGGAGCTCGGAGACGCCTAGCGCCGCCGCGACCGCGTCGCGATTTGCCGTAGTGATGCCGCCGCCGGGAAGGATGGTCAAACGATCGCCCGCATACTCGATTAAACGAGCCAGGTGATCGAAATTATCCTCGATCGACGTACCGGCAGCGCCGCCATGCGTGAGGATGCGCGTAACGCCGCAGTCGGCAAGTGTATCAATCGCATCGAGCTGAGCCTCGTGCGAGAGCTGGTCAAATGCCATGTGAAAGGTGATGTCGATGGGCTCACGCTTACATTCCTCGGTCGCGCAGCCCGCAGCCATCACGAGGGCGCCAAGCGTAAGTTCGTCGAGTGCCCATCCGCCAGCGCAGGGTTTGCAGCAGCCAAGGACCAAGCCGTCAACGCCCGCACTCACGGCAAGGCCCAAGTCCATCTCCATCATGCGCAGCTCATCCTGGTTGTAGTGAAAGTCGCCGCCACGCGGACGGATCATGCACATCACCCGTGCATCGTGTTCGTGGGCATAGTTGGTCGTAGCGCTGATAACGCCGGCCGAGGGCGTGGTACCACCGACGGCAAGGTTATCGCACAGCTCGATGCGCCTTGCACCGGCCTCGATAGCCGCCGGCACCCGCTCAAAGTTCTCGGCACAAAACTCGTACAGCATAGATAGACCCCCAGATGACATTTCTATTTCCATACGGCATTGTCGCACTTTAAAAACCAACCCGCATGACAGAGCAAAATGATTTGGTAGGGACGAAGGAAAACGTCCCCAACGACTACCTCCAACGCCGCGGGCAGAGGACGGACAGCGAGCGGGCACCAGAGCGAACAAATTGGCATGAAAAGAGGGCGGCATAGACCTTCTGGTCATGCCGCCCTCTTTGAATGACAAGTTGTCGCTCTGGTGCCCGCGCAGCGTCGACTGTTCCGCCGTTCGGTAGAACGGCGGAACCTCCTAGCCACCCAGATAGGCCTTGCGGACGTTATCGTCGTGCAGGAGCTCTTGGCCCGTGCCGGTCATGGTGATCTTGCCGGTCTCGAGCACGTAACCGCGCGTAGCAATCGAAAGCGCCATCTGTGCGTTTTGCTCGACCAGAAGCACCGTGGTGCCGGCCTTGTGCAGGTCCTCGACAATCTGGAAGATCTGCTCAATCAGAATCGGCGCCAAACCCATGGAGGGTTCGTCGAGCATAAGCAGTTTGGGGTTACTCATAAGGGCTCGCCCCATAACGAGCATCTGCTGCTCGCCGCCCGAAAGGGTGCCGGCGACCTGGCGACGGCGCTCCTTAAGGCGCGGGAACTGCTCGTAGACACGCTCAAGGCCCGGAGCAACCGTGGACTTGGGCTGCGTGTAGGCGCCCATCTCCAGGTTCTCCTCGACCGTCATCTGCAAAAAGGCGCGACGGCCCTCGGGGACCTGAGCCAGGCCCTTGCCCACCAGCTTGTCGGCAGGCGTATGGGTAATGTCCTCGCCCATAAACTTGATGGAGCCGGTCTTGGAACGCAGAAGGCCCGAGACGGTTTTAAGCGTCGTGGACTTGCCGGCACCGTTCGCACCGATCAGAGCAACGATCTCGCCCTCGTTGACGTTAAAGGAGATGTCCTTGATGGCGTGGATAGCGCCGTACCAGACGTTGATGTTGTAGACGGAAAGCATCGGCTCTGCCATTTAGTTCTCCCCCTTATCCTGCTTGCCCAGATATGCCTCGATAACGGCGTCGTTGTTCTGAATTTCCTCTGCCGTGCCCTTGGCGATGACCTTACCAAAGTTGAGCACGCAGATGCCCTCGCAGATGTTCATAACGAGTGACATATCATGCTCGATAAGCATGATGGCAATGCCAAAGGTGTCGCGAATCTTAACGATGTTCTCCATGAGCTCCGCGGTCTCGGACGGGTTCATGCCGGCGGCTGGCTCGTCGAGCAGCAGCAGTTTGGGGTTGGTGGCAAGCGCGCGGACGATCTCCAGACGACGCTGGGCGCCGTAAGGCAGCGAGCCGGCCTGCTCGTTTGCCAGATGCTCCATATCAAAGATGGACAGCAGCTCCATGGCGCGCTCGTGGGCGGCCTTCTCGTGCTTCCAATACGTCGGCAGGCGCAGCACGCCCTCAAAGCCGGAGTAGCGCTCCTGGTTATGCAGGCCGACCTTAACGTTATCCTCCACCGTCATGGTGTTGAACAGGCGAATGTTCTGGAATGTACGGGCAATACCCATGCGGTTGACCTGATAGACCGACTTGCCCGAGGTATCCTCGCCGTCGAGCAGGATGGTGCCGTGCGTGGGCTGATACACCTTGGTGAGCAGGTTGAAGACCGTGGTCTTACCGGCACCGTTGGGGCCGATCAGACCGGCGATCTCGGTCTTGCCGATAGTCAGGCTAAAGTCGTCGACTGCCTTAAGGCCACCGAACTCAATGCCCAGGTGGATGCACTCGAGTGCAGGGCGCTCGCCCAGGTCGCGGTCGGGAACGATGGCTCCAGAAGGATACGGGACCATCTTGCCCTTCTTGAACTCAAACTTACTGGGCATCGGCTGCCACCTCCTTCTTGGAAGCAAAGCGGTCCTTGACGCGACCGAAGAACGCCTTGAGCTGCGGGTTGTTGGTAAAGATCATGACCAGGATCAACACGATGGCGTAGATGAGCATGCGGTAGTCCGAGAACTGACGGAGCAGCTCGGGAAGCACCGTGAGCAGCGCCGCCGCGATGACGGAGCCGCGCATATTGCCCAGACCGCCCAGGACCACGAACACCAGGATGAGGATGGACGTGTTGAAGTCGAACTTGGTGGCGGAGAGCTGCGAGAAGTTACCGCCGAAGAGAGCTCCGGCAGCACCGGCGAGGGCAGCGGAAACCACGAAGGCGATCATGCGGTACTGGGTGACGGAGATGCCCACGGACTCGGCTGCAATCTTGTTGTCGCGCACGGCCATAATGGCACGGCCGGTACGGCTGCGAACCAGGTTGAGCACGATCACGAGTGCGACCATGACCAGGATGGCACCGGCGAGGAAGGTCGAGTACGTCGACACACCCGATGCGCCCTGCGCGCCCTTGATGATGGCGGTGCCGTCCTCGAGCAGATGCAGGTCGTCGATCGTGGAGTTACCCGTGATGTTAAAGATCACGTGCAGGCCGCGCGAGTCGACACCCACGATAAGGCAGGTGACGATCTCTTTGATGATCTCACCAAAGGCCAGCGTCACGATAGCCAGGTAATCGCCACTCAGACGAAGGACCGGGATACCGATCAAGAAGCCCAGGATGGCGGCAGCGAAGGCGCCGACCACGATGCTGATGATCAGGCGCACCGGATCGGAGGGAACGGCGCTCTCAAGGGCGACCGCGGTGACGATGCCCGTATAGGCACCGACGCTCATAAAGCCCGCATGGCCCAGCGACAGGTCGCCCGCGATGCCGACGACGAGGTTGAGGGAAATGGCCATGACGATATAGGCCGTGATGGGAACCAGCTGACCGGCGATCATGCGCGGGATCATGTGGTTGGACTGCATAAAGAACACGATGGCGAAGGCCACGATGCACATGGCGTACGTGACAAAGTCGTGACGCGTCTGCTTGTCTTTAAGAAACTTCATAACGCTCACCTACACCTTCTCGGGGACGTACTTGCCCAAGAGGCCGGCAGGCTTGACGAGCAGGACGATGATCAAAACACCAAAGACGATGGAGTTGGCAAGGCTCGTGGAAATGTAAGCCTGCGCCATCGCCTCGATGATGCCGATGAGAATGCCACCGACAAAGGCACCGGGGATGGAGCCGATGCCGCCGAAAACGGCAGCGTCGAAGGCCTTGATGCCAGGCATGGCGCCCGTGGTGGGCTGCAGGACCGGCGAGTAGGAGCACAGCAGCACGCCGGCGATGGCGGCAAGGGCAGAGCCGATGGCAAACGTCATCGAGATGGTGCGGTTGACGTTGATGCCCATGAGCTGAGCGGCGGCTTTGTCCTCGGACACGGCGCGCATGGCTTTGCCCATCTTGGTCTTACCTGTAAAGAACATCAGGCCGGCCATGATAACCAGGCAGGCGACGATGGTGACGAGCGAGACGGCGCTTACGTTGAACTTGGCCAAGAACTCCGGCACCTGGAAGGTGACGAGCGAAGTGAAGTTCTTGGGCGTGGCGCCCCACAGAAGCTGTGCGGCGTTCTGCAGGAAGTAAGACACGCCGATGGCCGTGATCAGAACGGCCAAAGGGCCTGCTTGGCGCAGCGGCTTATAGGCCAGACCCTCGATGAGAACACCGAGAACCGTGCAGACCACACAAGAGAGAACTACAGATGCCCAGCCCGGGAGGCCGAGATACGACGTGGCACAGAACGAGACATAGGCACCGACCATGATGACGTCGCCGTGAGCGAAGTTGAGCATCTTGGCGATACCGTAGACCATGGTGTAGCCCAACGCGATGATGGCGTAGACGCTGCCCATGGACAGGCCGTTGACCAGGTATTGGATAAAGACCGTCATGTTCCACATCCCCCTTTCGAATAGGTTTCCAGTTGATGTATGAAACAGGGACGTTACATCGTCCCTAGATACCAAGCAAGCAGGGAAGGCCAAAACCTCCCCTGCTTGGGATCAAAACCGCTCTATGTAAGGCGGCCTATTAGGCCTGTACGTACTTGCCGTCGGTAATGACGTACGCCGTCGGGTCCTTCTGGACCTGGCCCTTGTCGTTCCAGGAGAGCTTGCCAGTCAGACCGTCAACAGTAATGTTGCGCATAGCCTCGGGAAGCTTCTCGGCAACCTCGGTGGGGTCGGCGTCGACACCCAGGCCGGCCTCCTTGAGAGCCTCGACCACCGCATGCACGCCGTCGTAGGCGTCGGCGGCAAACTGGTCGGGGGTATCGCCGAACTTATCTTTGTAAGCGTTGACGAAGTCGGCGTTCTTCTCGTCGTCGGCGGAGAACGGGGTCATGAGCAGCAGACCCTCGGCAAGAGAGGTGTCGAAGCCCTCAACGCCCAGGATGCCGTCCATGCCGTCGCAGCCCATCATCTTGACGTCGTAGCCCATGTCCTTGGCGTTCTTGAGCAGGACGGACGCCGGCGTGTAGTAGATCGGCGCAAAGATCATGGTGGCGCCTGCCTGCTTGGCCTTGGTCAGCTGGTTGGTAAAGCTCGTGGCGGAGTCGTCCTTAAAGGTCTCCTCGTCGACAATCTCGAGCTTGGACTTAGCGGCCTGGGCCTTAAAGGAATCTGCGATGCCCGAAGAATAGGCGTCGCCGGAGTTATAGAACAGCACGAACTTCTCGTCCGCATATTTCTCTGCCAGGAACTTGGCAGCGTTGACACCCTGGTTGGGGTCGGTAAAGCAAACCTGGAAGACGCAATCCTTGCCCTTGGTAACGTCCTCGGAAGACGCGGACGGGGTGATCATGAACGTCTCGGGGTCGTTACCGCACTCTGCGGCAACGGCGACCGACGCACCCGTGGTGGTCGGACCGACGAGGGCCTGCATGCCCCAGTCGAGCAGGGTGTTGAAGGCGTTGACGGCCTTCTCGCCATCGGCCTGGTCGTCCTCGGCCTTGCTGACAAGCGGCAGCTCCTTAGTCGAGAAATCCTTGCAGCCAAGCTCGACAGCCTGTGTAACGGACTTGCCGTAGGACGCGTTGGCGCCGGTCAGCGGGCCGATGGTGCCGATCTTAAACGAAGCGTCGCCCGACGCGGAACCGCTGTCGCCGCCGTTGGAGGAGCAGCCAGCTAGAATTGACATCGCCCCCAGACCTGCTGCGCTCGCGATAACGCTCCTGCGATTCATAACAGGGTTCAATGACTTACCGGTGAGGCTCGACATGCGGCTCTCCTCTCAAATCTCGTCGGGTTTCGGTTACCCGACAGGCCATCCTTCGCCGTGCTCGGCGTTCGCAAAATACTAGACGCTTTAGTTAAGGAAAGTGGCGATTATTTCAACTTTTCTTTGGATTTGTTCATTTATCCATAATTCTGCGTATTCCTGTCGGTTTATGCAGTTTAGCCACTTTATTGTGTGAAAGTAATGTTTCCGTTCTGTTACAGGCGTCCTTGCCCTGAATAAAACGGCCCGCCGGTCTCGATGTATATGCACTTAGGCGGCGATGTACTTGCCGTCCTGGATCACATAAGCCGTAGCGGGCTTTTCGACCTGGCCCTTGTCATTCCACGTCAGCTCGCCCGTCAGGCCCTCGATCTTGATCTTGCGCATGGCCTTGGCAAGGTCGCCGGCAATGTCGGCGCCGTCGGCCGTAATGTCGATGCCCGCTTTGTCGATGGCCTCGGCGATGGCGTGGACGCAATCGTAGGCGTCGGCGGCAAACTGGTTGGGCGTCTCGTCGTAGGCATCCTTATAGGCCTTGACGAAGTCGGCATTCTTCTCATCGTCAGCCGAAAACGGGGTCACGAGCAGTACGCCCTCGGCAAGAGAGGTATCGAAGCCTTCCACAGAGAGCAGGCCGTCCATGCCGTCGGTACCCATGAGGGTCATGTCGTAGCCCATGTCCTTGGCGTTCTTGAGCAGGACGGACGCCGGCGTGTAATAGATCGGGGCAAAGATAAGCGTGGCGCCGGCCTCCTTGGCCTTGGTGAGCTGGTTGGTAAAGCTCGTGGAAGAGTCGTCCTTAAAGGTCTCGGTATCGACGATGTCGAGCTTGGACGCCTTGGCCTGCTCGGCAAAAGCGTCGGCAACGCCCGAGCTATACGTATCGCCGGAGTTGTAGAACAAGGCGATCTTGGCATCCGCGTATTTCTCGGCCAAGAACTTCGCGGCGCTGGCGCCCATGGTCGGATCGGTGAAGCAAACCTGGAAAACTGTGGTCTTGTCCTTGGTGACGTCGAGCGACGAGGCCGAAGGCGTGACCATGAGCATATCGTCGGCGATCTCGCCCGAGACGGCGACGGCGGCCCCGGTGGTAACGGGGCCGACGAGTGCCTGCATGCCCCAGTCGCACAGGGTATTGAAGGCGTTGATGGCCTTCTCACCGTCGGCGACATCGTCCTCGGACTTAAGCGAGAGTTTGAGGTCCTTGGTCGAGAAATCCTTGGCGGCGAGCTTGGCACCCTTCTCGGCCGAAACGCCATAGGTTGCCGCGGCGCCGGTCAGAGGGCCGATGACACCGATCTTGAAGGTCTTGCCGTCATCGGCGGAGCCGCCGTCCGCGCCACCCGACGAGCAACCAGCGAGTGCTGCGGTGCTACCGAGCGCCGCAGCGCCAGCCAAGAAACTCCTGCGGTTAAGTACGTTGTTGATGCTAAACATGGTGTCCCCCTTTTCGCTGGCCGTGGTGCGGCCGTCTTGCGGTACAGGGCAAACCTTATGGTGCAAACGTTGACAGTTTGTTACGGAAGTTCGTTTGTAGCGAGCGTGTTTCCAATGTTTCCGCAGCGTTTCGGGGGTGGCGTTTTATGCTGCTCCCGCTGCCAGGCAAGCACGCGCCCGCACTTCACGCTAGAATGCACTCAACCTTTAAGCGGTTAATCCATCCATAAGATGCACGAAGGAGCTATCTATGAGCGAACCCCTGCGCACCGTGAACGTCGGTCTGATCGGTCTGGGAACCGTCGGCGGCGGCGTGGCCCGTCTGATCAAGAGCCACCACGATGAGTACCTGGCCGCCTACGGCATCGACCTTAAGCTGACCCGCGCCTGCGCGCTTGCCTGGGAGCAGGCCGAAGCTGCCGGTATTGAGCGCGAGGCCTTTACGAGCGACTGGCACGATGTCGTCACCGACCCCGCCGTCGACATCGTCGTCGAGCTGATCGGTGGCGAGCATCCCGCAACCGAAATCTTCACCACTGCCTTTGAGCACGGCAAGCACGTCGTCTCTGCCAACAAGGCCCTGCTGGGCCGTCACGTCGAGACGCTTGCCGAGAAGGCGCGCGCGTGCGGCGTGCAGATTAAGTGCGAGGCCAGCTGCGGCGGCGGCATCCCCATCGTGAGCACGCTCGAGCACGACCTGGTGGGCAACAAGATCCTGACCATCGCCGGCATTCTCAACGGTACCACCAACTATATCCTGTCGCGCATGGACGCCGAGGGCGCCGATTACGCCGACGTGCTCGCCGACGCCCAGGCCAAGGGCTACGCCGAGGCCGACCCGTCCGCCGACGTCGACGGCTTCGACGCCGCCAGCAAGACGGCGATCCTCGCCTCCATCGGCTTTGGCACCCGCGTGACCACCGATGATGTGTACCAGCAGGGTATCCGTACCATCGGCGCCGAGGACATCGCCCAGGCCCGCGAGCTCGGCTACACCATTAAGCTGCTCGGCATCGCCCGCAACACCGACGCCGGCGTCGACGTCCGCGTGCACCCCACGCTGATTCCTGCCGATCACATGCTCGCCAAGGTCAACGGCGCCATGAACGCCGTCTACGTGGTGGGTGACGCCGTGGGCGAGACCATGTTCTACGGTGCCGGCGCAGGCTCCTTCCCCACCGCGAGCGCCGTCGTGGGCGACATCCTGTCGCTCTCCGAGCAGATCAGCCGCGGCGTGGCTCCGCTGCCCGAGATTGAGCCCTATGGTCACAACCTCGCCTTTAAGCCCATGGACGAGCTCCAGACCAAGTACTATGTGCGCCTGAAGGTCGCCGACCGCGTGGGCGCCCTGTCCGAGACGGTCGATATCTTTGCCAAGCACAACATCTCGATCTCGCTCATCAACCAGGTCGAGGACGGCAAGTCGGGCGTCAGCGATGCCTGCTCGGTCATCTTCCTGACGCACCGCGCGCTCGAGAAGGACGTCCAGGCTGCCGCCGCCGAGCTTGCCAGCGTCGACTGCGTGGCCGAGGTCGCCAACGTCCTGCGCATCGAGGACGTCGAGGCCTGGACCGAAGGCGTTATGGCCAACTAGTCCACTACTTCGAACCTCAACGAAGCTCAACGCAAAAGGCGCGTTGCCTGCATCAACCGCAGGCAGCGCGCCTTCTATTATTTGGACGGAACCCGTATCCCGACATTCCTTGCTACTTGCCGTCGTCGTCCTGGGCTTCATCGCGCGCATAGAGCTCCAGCATGCGGCGGCGATATTCGCGCACGGCGAGCTTGGCGCGCTCCAGGCGGCGACGCTCACGCGGAGTCAGCTCGGACGGGTCAACCTCATCGCCATAGGTCTTGTCGGCAAGCAGGCGCGCCGCGTCCACGATGCGGGCATCGATGTGACCGCTCGCCGCCTCGGCGGAAAGACGCTCGGCAATTGTATCGAGCGTAGGCAGGCCCTCGAATACGCGACCATGGCCATGCGAGGTCAGCAGCTCGTGCTCTCGTGCGAGCAGGCTCGCCAAATCGTGATGGGCGCGCAGGATGTCGAGCGCATCGGATGGATGCTCGGCAACTTCTGCCACGGCGGCAACCGGCGCGGCGTCGACCACGCGGTAGAAGAGCTGTGCGAGCAGCGGCATCAAGAACACCGTGATGGCGCCGGCGGCAACCATGACCGACGCAATATCTTGCGACAGCGCGCCCGCGTTGACGGCAACGCTTGTCACGGCAACGATAATCGGCAGCGCCGTAGTGCAGTACAGGGCCACGGTAATGCGACCATACGCCGACACATCGCGCGTCGCAGGACAAATGCTCATAGAGATGAGAATGGGCACGGCACGAATAATCAGCAACGCCACGATAAAGCCCGCGAGCAAGCCCGGGCGCGACGCCACGGCCGTCAGGTCGATCTTTGCGCCCGATATGGCCGTCAGGTCGATCTTTGCGCCCGATATGGTAAAGAACACCGGAATCAAAAAGCCGTAGGCCAGGCCGTCGAGCTTGGTCTCGAGCGTATGGTTGCCCTCGGGGATGATATAGCGCAGGACAAAGCCGGCGGCAAAAGAACCCAACACGATGTCGAGGTCAAAGATGGCCGAGAACGCCACGAGCGTGACCAGGATGAGCACCGTCAGGCGCACGAAGGTCTGCGACGTGGTATCGGCGCGTTCCTCGACAAACGCAAAGAAGCGGCTGCCGACGCGCTTGGAGCGACTTGGGACCACGGCCAGCAACACGCAAACCGCCGCAAACAAGCCAAGGATTACGAGCGTTTGGATGCCTGTGCGGGCAGACAGCAATACCGACATAGCAAGCACGGGCCCAAGTTCGCCCCAGGTGCCATACGCGAGAATCGAGTCGCCCACGCGCGTTCCGGTCAGCGAACGCTCACGCATGATGGGCACGAGCGTGCCGAGCGCCGTCGAAGTGAGGGCAAGCGTCACGGCGATACCGTCGAAATGGCTGACCGAGAACCACGGGGTAAAGCGCACGGCGAGCCAGGCGATACCAAACGTGACGACCCACGTCGCCAAGCCGTAGCGTCCCTCGACGCCCGTGATGCTCTTGGGGTCGATCTCAAAGCCGGCAAGCAGGAACAAAAAGGCCAGGCCGAGCTCGGACACAAGCGAGACCTCAGCATCCACATGGATAATGCCGAGCATATGGGGTCCCAGCACCGCGCCGAACACGAGCAAAAAGACCGTCTCGGGAACGGGTTTCCCGGGAATCGCCGAGGCGATGAAGGGGCTTGCAAAGGCCACGAGCGCGATGATGGCGAGCGAAACGAATGCCATGTGATGCCTTTCTCTTGTTTGCGCTTCACTGTAGCACCCTCGCCGTCCTCAACGCGCCGCGAGCTGTCGTATCATAGTGAGGTTTACAAACATGTGGCTCAAGGCGACCGCAGGGCTGACCCCGCAAACCGACCGCTGCCGCATACCGTACCGTACGCCCAACCGATCAGGAAGGCAGGAACCAATGGTCTCTCGTATCTACGTGGAGAAGAAACCCGGGTTCGACGTCGAGGCTCAGCAGCTCAAGGGCGAGCTGACCGAAATTCTCGGCATCAAGGGCATCGAGGTAGATTTCTTCGGTGGCGACAAGCAGCATA
>CAJJYO010000010.1 GCA_905197385.1 uncultured Collinsella sp. | reverse complement strand
CGGCCTGCAGAACGCCGGCATCGCCGCGGCGGACGCCTCCACGAAGGTGGCTCTGGGCGACATCGCCCAGCCGCAGGTCGCGCTCGCGCTCATCGGCCTTAACATCGCTGAACAGGTCGATAGTGGCAAATTCCTCGGGCACCAGATTGCCAAATCCCAGGTTGATGCGCTTGACCGGTCGTTTGGGATCGACAGTCTGCGCCCAGAGCTCATCGAAATAGCCCATGATCTTCTTAAACGAATTGGTGCGCTCGGGCAGCTTGCGCGAGGCGTTGGAGTGCGCAAAGAGCGCGGCATAGCCACCACGCGGCTTGCCGCCGTGTTCGCCCACAAAGATGCCGTCAATCGCCTGTGCCTCTCGCACCAAACGTCGGCGTTCGTCATCGCGCTGGACGGGCTTGGGCGCGCGGGGTGCGAGCTTGGGGCCGGCGGTTGCGGCGGGTTCGATGCTCGACGTGCTCGAACGCAAATGCCCGCATCCGTCTACATATTGCGCTGTGCCGCTGGCGTCGAGGCGGCGTATGTCGGCGCGCTCGCTCGCGTAGCCTACAAAGAGCGAGATGCTGTTGCACACCACGTGCTTATCGACTAAGTCCAGCACAGCGTTGTCGACCATCTCGCGCAACACGGTGTAGGCTTGCTCATAGGCATAACCCTTCGATAGCACTTGCCCCGTGGTTGTTGAGGTTGCCTGCGGGCGATAGGCCTGAATATCGGCGATAGTTGTCGGCTCGCGCCCAAAGGCGTGGTCGATAAGATACTCGGCATTGACGCCGAGCTCGTCGTAGAGCAGGTTTTCGTCGAGCGCCGCGACGCCCATCAGATCGTAGACGCCGTATTTTTCGAGTCGTGCTGCCACGCCGGGCCCAATGCCCCAGATGTCGGTGATGGGGCGATGGGGCCAGATCTCCTTGCGAAAGGTCTCGTCGTCGAGTTTGCCGATGCGGCTGGGTACGTGCTTGGCGGTAATGTCGAGTGCCACCTTGGCCTGGAATAGGTTGGGGCCGATGCCAACCGTTGCCGTGATGCCGGTGCGCGCCAGGACCTCGTCGCGCAACATGCAGGCGAAGCCTTCAGCGTCGGTGTGATAGAGGTCCAGATAGGGTGTCACGTCGATAAAGCATTCGTCGATGGAGTAGACGTGCACGTCTTGCGGACTCACGTATTCCAGATAGATACCGTAAATTTGCGCCGACACCTCCATGTAGTGCTGCATGCGCGGTATGGCCTTGATGTAGTCGATGCCGTCGGGAATTTCGAACAGACGGCAGCGATTGTGTATCCCCAGGTCCTTCATGGCCTGTGTGATGGCGAGACAGATGGTCGTGCGCCCGCGCGATTCGTCGGCAACGACCAGGTTGGTGGTGAGCGGGTTGAGCCCGCGGTCAACGCACTCGACGCTAGCGTAGAACGTCTTAAGGTCGATGCAGACATAGGTGTGACGCTCGTGCCCCACGCGTCCTCCCATCAAACACATGTTCTTATCGAATACATGTTCGATAATACCCGCTTGTGCGGACATCGTCAAAACCTGTCCCTTTTTGGTCGGTCGCCGTTTGAGGGCGGATTGGCAACGCTCGCTGATTGTAGTCTTGACCTGCGCTAGAATAGTGGCATCTGAATGTCCGGGCGCATGGAGGCGTGCGCCCGTATGCTGAGGAGGACTTTATGGCAACTGTTGCCGCACCTATCGATGCTACGTCGACTGCCGCTTGGAAGGCGCTCGAGGCTCATCAGGAGAAGCTCGAGGCCGAAGGTATCGACCTCAAGGCCTGGTTCGCTGCTGACGCCGAGCGCGTGAACAAGCTGAGCTTTGACGCCGGTGACCTGCACTTCGATCTGTCGAAGAACCTGGTGACCGATGAGACCGTCAAGCTGCTGTGTGATCTTGCCCGCGAGGTGAAGCTCGAGGAGCGCCGCGACGCCATGTTCTCCGGCGAGCACATCAACACCACCGAGGACCGCGCCGTCTTGCACACCGCGCTTCGCCGCCCGGCAACCGAGAAGGGCCAGCTCATCGTCGACGGCCAGGATGTCGTCGCCGACGTGCACGAGGTTCTCGACCGCATGTACGCCTTCGCCGAGCGCGTGCGCTCCGGTGAGTGGAAGGGCGTTACCGGCAAGAAGATCGAGCACCTGGTGTCCATCGGCATCGGCGGCTCCGATTTGGGCCCGGTCATGGCTTACGAGGCCCTGCGTCCCTATGCCGACGCCGGTATCGACTGCCGCTATATCTCCAACATCGACCCCAACGACCAGGCCGAGAAGCTCAAGGGTTTGGATCCCGAGACCACGCTCGTGATCATCGTCTCCAAGACCTTCACCACACTCGAGACCCTCACCAACGCCCGCGAGGTCAAGACCTGGATGCTCGAGCAGCTCAAGGCTCAGGGCGCCATCGACGGCTCCGATGAGCAGAACGCCGAGGCCGTGGCCAAGCACTTCGTCGCTGTCTCCACCGCACTCGAGAAGGTCGAGGCCTTCGGCATCGACCCCGCTAACGCTTTTGGTTTCTGGAATTGGGTCGGCGGCCGCTACTCCGTTGACTCCGCCGTGGGCCTGTCGCTGATCGTCGTGCTCGGCCCCGAGCGCTTCCAGCAGTTCCTCGAGGGCTTCCACGCCATCGACGAGTACTTCTGCAACACGCCGCTCGAGAACAATGCCGTCGCGCTGATGGGTCTGCTCAACGTCTGGTACGTCAACTTCTTCGGTTCCAAGAGCCACGCCGTGCTGCCGTACTGCCAGTACCTGCACCGTTTCCCGGCCTACCTGCAGCAGCTCACCATGGAGTCCAACGGCAAGCATGTCCGCTGGGACGGCAGCGCCGTGACCTCCGACACCGGTGAGATCTTCTGGGGCGAGCCCGGCACCAACGGCCAGCATGCCTTCTACCAGCTGCTGCACCAGGGCACCGTGGTGGTTCCGGCCGATTTCATCGCCTTCGCCAACACTGCCAACCCTGCGACCGATAGCGGTCAGGACGTGCATGAGCTGTTCCTGGGCAACTTCCTGGCCCAGACCAAGGCGCTCGCTTTTGGTAAGACGGCCGATGAGGTGCGCGCCGAGGGCACGCCCGAGCAGATCGTCCCGGCCCGTTGCTTTGAGGGCAACCGCCCGACGACCTCGATCTTCGGCGACACGCTGACCCCGTTTGCGCTCGGCGAGCTCATCGCCCTGTACGAGCACATCACGTTTGTCGAGGGCACGGTCTGGGGCATCGACTCCTACGACCAGTGGGGCGTCGAGCTGGGCAAGCAGCTTGCCAAGCAGATCACCCCGGCCTTCCACGACGACGCCGCCAAGGCCGAGCAGGACGCTTCGACCCAGGCGCTCATCGAGTTCTACCGCGCTCACCGCAAGTAGTCGCTGCTGTTAACGCATTGCGCCTTATAGCCAGGGGCCCGTATCCCATCGGATGCGGGCCCCTTTGCTTTGCCGTGGTCCCGGGGCGCACGGCCTTTGTGGAACATCGCCGGGGCGCCGCGCGCTGCGAGAACCCTGCGCCTAGATCTCGGCCTCCGCATGGCCTCGCTGCGCCTCGGGCAGCTCCCCGTAGAGCGGATGGTCTTCGAGCCTAAAGCGCTCGACCTGTTCGGGAGTGCGACCGCGTACAAAGAGCCACGAGCGATCGATCGGCGTCGCCATGAGCGTGCTGGGGAGCGCGTCGGCGCGGTCGGAAAACACCCGGGCACTCTCTGGATCCTGGAATGCCAGCACCAGATGCGTGTCGCAGTTGCCCATGATGGAGCGAGCGCGTGCCTCGCCATAGAGCGCATCGAGCTGGTTGGTCGACTGCAGCAGCAGCGTTGCCCAGATGTTGCGGCTTCGGATAATCGAGAGCACGTTGTCGATCTGGAGGATCTGCAGATTTGCGAAGTCATCGAGCATAAAGCGCACGGGCATGGGCAGGCTGCCGTCGGGCTGCCTATCGGCCTCACGAATGAGGCCCATAAACGCCTGCGAAATAAAGAGGCCGGTCAGCGGATCGAGATTGCGGTCAATATCGCTTACGGTTACAAACAGGGCGCAGGGGGTGTGTCCCATGGAAGCGAAGTCCACCTGATGGCACTCACGATAGAGCTGTGCCGCACCGTCGAATCCCAGACACATGACCTTTTCGGCAAGGATGCCGACGATGCTCGCGTGCATGCGCTCGGCATTTTGCGTAATGGCGTAGCGCCGCCATAGCGAGAGGGCATAGCTTTGGGGGTCGGTCGTGATCAGGTCGTCAAACAATCGACCCGTGGCACCGTCCTGCAGGTGCTCGATCAGCTTGATGACCGAGCTGATCGTCTGCTCGTCGGCGGGTAGCTGTTCGGTGACGTAGGCGATAAGACACGACAGCAGGTTTGCCGCCGCATGATCCCAAAAAGGCTGGTTGTTGTCCTCGATGGGGCAGATGGCCTTTGCCACCGAGAGGATGTCCTGCTGGTTGGGCCTGCCGTCCGCCTTGCGGCGAATGTGCCTCAGGGGGTTGTAGCCGCAGCGCTCGATGCCGGGCGCAAGGGCCGGGACGGTGTTGAGGTCGGCGAAGTTGAGACATTGCACGCGGTAACCGTGGGCTGCCAGCACGGGTCCCACTTCGCGACAGAGCGTGCCTTTGGTGTCGAGCACGATGTAGCTTGCGTTCATTTGCAGCAGGTTGGGCTTGAGGACGTTTCGGGTCTTGCCGGCTCCCGAGGGGCCGATCACAAGTGCGTTGTTGTTGAGTCCCGTTTGGCGGGTGTCGCAGGAAAGCGTTCGATCCTTGGCGAGGATGGTGGACGATGCGGACTCAGATGCGGCGAGGCGGCTGGCGAGGTTAGACATGGGCGACCTCCTTGGTGGTCGAGAGGATTTCGTGGGCAAAGCCGAGCTCGACGGCGCGCTCGGCCGAAAGGTAGGTGTCTTTTGCAGTGAGGGACTGGATGCGCTTGGGCGTGAGGCCGCTGCGGTCCGAGAGGATTTGCGTGAGGGTCTTGCGGGTCTGCATGAGACGCCGGCTGGTTTCCTGCAGCGCAAGTGCCGAGCCGCCTGCCCCCTGGGGGATCAGCGGGTCGTGAATCATGAGTTCTGCATGGGGCGCCATACGGCGATCGTCGCCGCCCATAAAGATCACGGCGCCCATGGACGCGGCGAATTCCAGGCAGACGGTGCGGATGGGGCACGATGCGAGGCGCATGGCGTCATAGATCGCAAGACCCGATCGCACGCTTCCGCCGGCGCTGGCGACAAATATGGTGATGGGGCGGCTGGGGTCGGTGGCATCGAGCAGGCGAATCTGCTGGCATAGGTCGTGGGCCATCGGGGTTTCGATGTTTCCCATGACGGAGAGCTCGCGACGGGCGAGCATCTCATCGTAAATGCTGGTGAGCGTGATACCTCGGGCGGATTCACGCATGGTGAGGGGGCTGATGATGGGGGAATGATTGGTGTCCATGAGGACTCCTTTCTGTTGGTTGTGTTGTGGAATAGGATTGTTGCCCGTGGAGGGGCTGGCGGGCTACAGGGTTCGTCCGAGCCTGAGATCGAGCTCGGTTGTGGGGCAGGCTGCCTGTTCGTGCGGCTCGCAAGCGCCAAGGGCTCCAAAGCGATGGAGCGTTGCGGTGGGCGTGGTGTAGGCGAGCCGCAGCTGATGCTCGACAGGGGCACATCCGTCATTTTTGTAATGAGCCGCGTAGTACTGCGCGATGCTGGCGTTCATCTCGCTGCCATTGCGATGGCGCTCAAACTGGCGTCTGCAGGTCTCGATGATCTTTGCTACCGACTTGGGTGCCGTCGCGGGAACAAGAGCGAGATAGCCCTCAAATAGCTCGTTGATGCTCAGGAGGCACAGCAGGTCGATCAGCGTCCTTATGGCTGCTCCCTCGGCGGAAAAGTGCGCGGTCATGCGGTTATATCGGTTGCGGTCGACGATGGCCACATGGGGTCTTGGAGTTTTCTGCCCCGTGGTCCCGGGCTTTTGCCGCGCCTGTGTATTGAGCTCGACGTTGCAGCGCTTGAGGCCGTCCAACGGAAGGAACAGTGCGGTGCGCAGGGTGTTCCGCTTGCTTTCGAGTTCATGACGCTCGTCGGGTTCCCATTCGAGCTTGAGTTTCGTGTCGAGCGCCGTAAGCATATGGGCTAGGCAGCCTACGGTAAGAACGTACGAATCGTTGTCGCGTTTTGGGGCATAGGGGTCTGTCAGCTTGTGAATGTCGGGGTCGCCCATGATCTTTGTGCAGCGCTTCAGCAGTTGAGGGTGGTCGGCCAAGATCGTCGCGAGCGGTAGCGACGCGTAGTTCTTGATGGTCGCGGCGGCAAAGGCGGCGTCATATTCGTTTGCATATGCTCGCTCAATGCGGGCATCCAGAATGCTTTTCTTATCGCCGTCTTCAGCGTGGTGGTTTGTCATAGCTTCTCCAATCGGTTGATGTTCGTGCTGTTTGTTGATGTGTTAGTTGTCGTGAGTGATGTGCTTGCCGTGGGTGATGTGCTGACGTTGGGGTGCTATGCGGTTTTCAATGAGCCCGTGAGGCAGTTGCTGTAGGGGCGGGATGGAACGGCCCATGCAAGGCGGAAGGCATCGTGCTCAAAATCGAGACAGCAATGCCCTGGGTGCCTCACATGTGGCAGTTACCTCATTAAGTTGTCATTGCGTTTGGGGTTGTACTTTGCCGATCTTCCTTCTCTTACACGCTAAAACTCAAACTTCATATGCTCGATCTACTTAAAACCGCAACGGCGGTCTTTATCAACTTATATGTCGAAACGCGTCTTTGCAAGTACTTTTTTGCCTTTGTTTCAAATGGGGTGGTTTTGCAACCGTCATACGCGCGCTGTGCGAACGTGCCCCGGCTCGGATAAGATAGTGCGATCGAGTTCTACCGCGCTCACCGCAAGTAGTCTTTGTTGCTGAGATAGGTCATGGCCGAAAGGGGCCCGTATCCCAACAGATACGGGCCCCTTGCTATTTAAATGGGCATGAGGGTGTATTGGGGGGGGGATGTCTTGCTGTCGGCATCCGCGTGCGGTGCCATTCGCTGCCGTAAATTATACGTTTACGGCTAATTTCATACCACTTGTCGGAATGCGGACGCTGTCCTTGCATGCCGGGCGTACATTGAACGTGGTTTTTCGCGTGAAACCACGAATCGGTTGTCGGCCCTGAACAAGGAGGCCCAGCATGACGCTTGCCAAACCCATCAATAAATACATCGACTATATCGATGCCCCCGAGGACACGTTTGAGCACTATGTCGAGAAGGCGTTAAAGTACAACTTTCGCTGCGTATTTGCGAACCTGCAGGAGTACGAGACGGGCCGCGCCATGCTCGAGGGCTCTGACATCATCCTTGCCGGCGCTATCGACTTTCCCCAGGGCACTATGACGCTTGAGGAGAAGCTTGCGAGGTTTGAGGAATACGCTGCGTGTGGCTTTACCGAGATTGACTACGTTTTGAATCAGGGGTCGATCGAGAACCGCGATTTTGATGCCATCGAGCGCGAGATGACTACCATTGCTGATTTTTGTCGCGCGCATGGCATCACTGACAAGGTAATCGTCGAGATGTGCAAGCTGGACGGCGACGACGCCGCCAAGCGCCGTGTATGCGAGATCGCGCTGGAGGCCAAGCCGGGATTCCTTAAGACGTCGACCGGCAGAAGCTTTGGCGGTGCTAAGCTCGAGGACGTGCGGCTGATGCACGAGGTGCTCGGCGATGCCGTGGCAATCAAGGCGGCGGGCGGTATCCATAATTACGAAGAGGCTTGCGCATTCATCGAGGCCGGCGCCAGCGCGTTAGGTGCATCGGCGGGCATCGCGATCGTCGAGGGCGCACCGACGGATGAGCGTCGCTAGCAGACGTATTTGACCTGAGCAATAAAGCTTCACGACCACACGCCGTTCATGTTCGGGACAATATGACATTTTTCCCGTTGCAAACGGAGTCGCGGTGGCTGTTCTGTATGATGACTCAGACAAGGTTATTCAATGACAGGGAGGCATATATGGCAATCAAAGCCATCGCAATGGATATCGACGGTACGCTTACCAACGATCAGAAGGTGATCAGCCCGCGTACGCGCGAGAAGCTGCTCGCGGCGCAGGAATCGGGTATTAAGCTCATCTTGGCTTCGGGCCGTCCCGCATGGGGACTACATGCTCTGGCGCAGGAGCTCGACCTTCAAAACCATGACGGTCTGCTGGTTGCCTTTAATGGCGCGCATGTGGTCGACGCTCAGACCGATGAGGTCCTTTTTGACCAGGCCATGCCGGCTGACGAGCTGCACCGTCTGATTGATCACCTGCAAAACTATGATGTGATCCCCATGATCTCGCTCGGGCGCGACCTGCATGTAGAGGACTCGTATCGCTGCATGATTACACTGCCGGACGGCTCGCAGAAGAATATCGTCAAATACGAGCGCGATGCCTGCGACCTTAAGATTCGCGAAGTCGAGAGCCTTCATGAGGTGGCGGATGCTTATCCCGTGGACAAGCTGCTGACGGCGGGCGATCCGGCCTACCTGCAGGCACATTACGAGGAGATGTATGCGCCCTTTAAGCAGACGCTTTCGGGCATGTTTACGGCCGACTGGTACTTTGAGTACACGGCGCCCGGCATCGACAAGGCTCGTGCGCTCGAGGGTGCCCTGCCCAAGCTCGGCATCGATGCCAGTGAGGTTGTATCGTTTGGCGACGGTCAGAACGACAAGTCCATGATTGAGTGGGCAGGTACCGGTGTTGCCATGGGTAACGCCGTCGATGAGGTTAAGGCGGTAGCCCAGATGGTGACCGCCAATAACAACGAAGACGGTATTGCGGTGGCGCTGGATAAGCTGCTGGGCTAGAATCGCCGATAATGCATGGTTCGGGCGTCTGCTTACAGGCGCCCTTTTGTTAGGGAGGGTACCGTGTCCGCATTTCCGTTCGACGCCGTTATCTTTGACATGGACGGTGTCATTGTCGATACCGAGTATTACTACCTGGGCGAGACCGCAGCTTTTGCCAAGGAGCTTGGGTTGAACCTGACTCAAGAGGAGTTGAATGGGCAGGTCGGTACCTCGCATCAGTTCTTCCTGCATATGTTGGTCGATTGGTTTGAGCGCGCCGGTAAGGGGCATTTCGCTGGCGAGGAAGCGTTGGCCCGTTGGGACGATTGGGCGCATAAGCGTCCGCGCGACTATCAGGCTTTGATTAACCCAGGCGCCGTGGATACGATTCGAGAGCTGCCGCGCCGCGGCGTTCGCGTGGCGCTTGCCAGCTCGTCTCCCATGGATAGCATCGAGGAAGTGCTCAACGCATGCGGGCTGTCGGATGCCTTTGAGTATGTGGTGAGCGGCGAGCAGTTTAAGGAGAGCAAGCCCGAGCCCGACATCTACCTGCATGCGCTGGACCTGCTGGGGCTGCCCGCGAATCGCTGCTGCTGCGTCGAGGATTCGGTGCCTGGCATCACTGCCGGCAAGCGAGCCGGCCTGACAGTCATTGCCAAGCGCGAGGAGCGCTTTGGTTTTAGCCAGGATGCCGCGGACAAGATTATCGACCAGCTGCCGGAGCTGCTCACGCTTTCTTAGGAGCGCGGTAGTTGCGCGTTTTTCGGGTCTGATGAGTAAATAGCCAACATTTTGGTGCGACACCTAGCATACTTTATGCTAATGCGGGCTTAAGGGCTTGTTGAATGCCCCTGAGCCCGCTTTAGACTTAATCGTGCTTGGAGAGGGTATATGCCACCGACTGAAGGGCCAACTGACGGTAAAGCAGCGATACCGCTGTACCAACAGGTCATTGACATCATTAAAAACGAAATCAACTCCGGTGCCTACAAGGCAGGTGCGCGGATACCCAACGAATTCGAATTGGCTGAGAGCTATAAAGTTGGCCGCGTTACCGTGCGACGCGCTATTGAGGAGCTCGTCCAACAGGGCTATCTAACGAAGCGACAGGGGAAAGGCACGTTTGTCAATGCCCCCAAGCTCAAGCGCAAGATTCGCCAGAAGGATGACGTCCAGAGTTTTTCGGACGCATGCCGCGTTAACGGAATGGAACCGGGGGCGTGTGTCATTTCGAGAAAGATACTGCCGGCGGATTCCACCGAAGCACAGTTCTTTGGTGTTCCCGTTGGAACTGACTTGATTTGCGTTGAGCGCGTGCGCACTGCCGATGGCGTCCCTGTCATGCTCGAGAACAACATATATGTTTACGAGGACAACGCCTATCTATCAACGGCACCTCTATCTAACCAATCCATTTTTGAGTTCGTGCGCAACCGGACGGGCCGCACGCCCGCGTTTACCGACCCGTGCACGCTCGAGATCGCGTGCGCGTCGCCCGAGGTCGCTCGACTGTTGGCAGTTCCCGTTGGCGAACCCTTGTTTTATATGGAAGCCTTCTTTTTCGATGAGCAGCGGCGGCCGTTTATCATCGGTCGTCAGCGGATCATTGGGTCTCGCTACGTTTTTGACATCTAGGACATTGCGAATGGAAACGCCCGGTGGATTATCTCACCGGGCGTTTCCATACCGTTCACGGCGCGAACGCAACCGTTCAACCGCGTCGCGGCAATCAGTTTGAAATTATCTTGATGATGGGAAAAGCTGCTGGTAATCTATGGAACGTCATAGAACGTTTGCCTTGCGCAGGCGTTGAAGCGAGATGTGATGCAGTCTCGAGTTCTTTGGAGGTATCTATGTCAGATACGAAGGCGAAGAAGACAAACAGACGTTTTAAGTTCAAATTACCGCATGTCTATACGATCATGTTCTTGCTGATCGTTGTCTTTGCGGTCCTGACTTGGATCGTTCCCTCTGGTCAGTATCAGCGCAAGACGATTTCGACAGCGGCGGGCGAGCGTGAAGTCGCCGTTGCTGGAACCTATGAACAGGTCGATAAGAACTACACCGATTCCGAGACCGGCGAGACCATCAATCTGGGCCAGGATATCTTTGCGGTCCTGCAAGCGCCTACTAAGGGCATCCAGGAGGCTGCCGACGTCGTTGCGTTCGTCTTATTGATTGGCGGATCGTTCGCAGTCATCACCAAGACCAACGCTTTGAATGCCGGCATGAGCCGTGTGATTAAAAAGCTCAAGAACAAGGACATCCTCATCATTCCCATCACGATGACGTTGCTGTCCATTTGCGGCACTACGTTTGGTATGTCTGAGGAAGCCCTGCCGTTCTATGCCATCTTCATTCCCATCATGATGGGTATCGGGTATGACTCGATGACGGCGTTTATCATCTGCTTCCTTGGTCCTAACCTGGGATATTGTGCTTCGACCATCGACCCGTTTAATGTTTTGATCGCCCAAGGCATCATTGGTATCGAGGGCAATCCTCAGCTGTGGCTGCGCGCCGTTTCTTGGGTCATCTTCACTGCCGTCGGTATCGCATGGGCCATGCGCTATGCCATGCGTGTCAAGAAAAACCCCGAGTCGTCCATTACGTACGAGGACGACAAGCTCAAGCGTGTTGAGTTTTCCGTGACCGATGCCTCCATCGAGGAAGAGTTCACTACCCGTCAGAAGCTCGTGCTTATCGATTTTGCCTGCGGTATGGGCATTATCGTCTGGGGTCTTGTTACCCAGGGCTGGTACATGAATGAGATTTCCGCCGTGTTCCTTGGTATGGGCTTGCTTGCCGGTATCCTGGGCGGCCTTGACCAGCAGACGATCGCCGAGGAGTTCGTTAAAGGCATTGCCGACTTTGCGTACGCCGCCATCGTCATCGGCATCGCTCGCGGCATCTTGGTCATTGCAGAGGGTGGCATGATCATCGACACCATCCTCCAGGCGCTCGCTACTGCACTGGCCGGTGCACCTGCCGCCGTCTACACCACGTTTATGTATATCGTCCTTGGCCTGCTCTCTTTGCTGGTTCCCTCGAGCTCTGGACTTGCGGCGCTCACCATGCCCGTCATGGGTCCGCTGACCGAGCTTATGGGCCTCAATCCCGAAGCCGCCGTTACCGCGCTCCAGTTTGCTAATCAGACCATCAACACCATCAGTCCCGTGGCGGGCATGACGGTTGCCGGTCTTGCCGTGGCAAAGATCTCGTTTGGTCAATGGTGGAAGACCATTTGGAAGTTCTTCATTTTTATGGTCGTCTTTGGCCTGATCGTAACGGCAATCTCTGGCATGCTTCCGGTGTAGGTGGTTGTGATGTCTGATCGTTTAACGGTCCTGACGTCTAAGAGCGTCTTTACCGGTACGGGGGACCTGCCGTTTGAAGGTTTCGTAGCGGTCCGTGGCAATCGAATTGAGGCGGTTGGCACCAAGTGTGAGGTGGCTTCGTATTTGACCCAGGCGGACGAGGTAGTTGATCTGGGCGACCGCACCGTCATGCCTGGTCTGATCGATGTACATACCTTCTATACAGGCTGGGCGCTGCGGACGTTGGGGTCTGATCTGTCCGGCATCGATGATGCCAAAGAGGCCGTGTCGCTCTTGCGTGCATGGAAAGAAGATCATCCGGATTGCGCGGCGGCTTTTGGCCACAACCTATCCGAAACGTTGGCATCGGATGCCGAGAACGCAAATACGGCAGCTGTGTTTGACGAGTTTTTTGGTGATATCCCTGTCGTCTGCTTTACACCGGGCGCGGAGACCTGCGTTCTCAATGCTGCCGCCAGTGCGCGATACGGTTTTACACCGCAGGCGTGCTATGCCGAGAAGATCTGGCGCATGATGAGCGATTTCCTCGCGTTGCCCGAGGTGCGCGCGGGGTATTCGGACTACATGAGCATGCTTAACGAGCGCGGCGTTACCGCCATCAAGGAGATGGCGTTTGATGACTACTACGGCTTTGCCGACGAAATGGCTCGCCGTGAGGAATCTGGCGAGCTGACGGTTCGCGTCTCTATGATGTCGCAGCCGGTGGGCGCTGGTGCAAATCTGGCATATGCTCGCGAGGCACGAGAGCGCTTCCGGGGACCGTTCGTTCGTTTTTCTGGCTTCAACCGTATGACCGATCGCGGCGTATGGGCGGGGCTTGCCGAGATGATTGACCCCTATGAGGATACGGCCGATGCGGGCGCTGCCGGCAAGACGGTCGTCGAGGAGCCAGAGTGGGATCTGATTGAAAGCGAGCTGCGTGCAATTGATGCTGACGGCTTCCGATATTCCTTGCATTGCCAGGGTGATGGCGCCGTTCGTCGCACCGTGGCGCTCTATGCCTCGCTGCCTCGAGACGAGCATGGACGGATGCTTCGCCGCCATGCGATTACCGATCTCGAGAACTCTGACCCGACCGATCTTGTCGAGTTTGGCAAGTTAGGTGGAATTTGCGAGGTCTATCCGCAGATTCTGACGCTGGACCGGCGCGAGGATTGCCTGTCGATGATGCGTCGACAAATTGGCGAGACGCGACTTTTGCACAGCTGGAATCGCCGCGGCATGGAAGATTCCGGATGCACGGTGTGCTGTGGAACGGATTTGCCGCTGTTGATTCCGAGCCTGGGCGAGTCAATCTACAGCGCGTGCGGCGGATTCTTCGCCGACGGACTGCCCGTGAATGAGGTCAACACGCTGACGCTTGTCGAGCTCTTGCGCGCTTGGACTGCCGGGGGCGCGTACGATCTGATGCGCGAAGATGAGCTGGGTACGCTCGAGGTCGGCAAGCTTGCCGATATCTGCGTGCTCGATCGGGATGTGTTTGACCTCGATTATCGCGACGCACGCGATCTTGCGGTTGATATGACGATGTCGGACGGACAAATCGTGTTCGATCGAAATAAGGAGGCATAAGATGTCTGAATCCAAGCCGACGCTGCGCCGCGAACAGATTGCGGGCATGAATATCCACTACATCATGTGGTCGCTCGATTACTTCCTTGATGTGCAGCAGCGTTTGGGCTTTGAGTCCATTGAGCTGTGGTGCGCAGAGCCGCATGTGACGCTCGACCATACGGGCTACTTTGAGGCTGAGGTCCTGGCGAAAAAGGCTGCAGACCGTGGGCTTAGGTATCGTACTCTGTGCCCCGAGAATGTTGTCTATCCTTGGCAGTACTGCGCACGCAAGCCGCTGCATGAACAGCGCAGCCTGGCGTACTTTAAGCACGGCATTGAGCTTGCCGAGGTACTTGGGTGCGACCGTATGTCCGTCAACTCGGGCTGGGGCGACTGGGACGAGGACCGCGAGGAAGCCTGGAAGCGCAGCCGCGAGCACTTGTCCATTCTGGCGGAGTATGCCGGCGAGCACGGTCTGGTGCTTACGATGGAAAGCCTGCGTCCCGAGGAGAGCAACCTTGTGACGACGGTTTCCGATGCGAAGCGCATGATTGACGAGGTCGCGAGCCCGTATTTACAGCCCATGGTTGATACAACCGCGATGGGCGTTGCTGGCGAGACGCTCGAGGACTGGTTTGCCACCTTTGGTGATGGGGCAATTCACGAGATGCACTTTATCGACGGTGACCCGTATGGCCATCTGGTGTGGGGCGATGGCAAGCACGATATGGACGCCTTCGTTGCCACACTCAACGTCCATGGTTTCGACGGCATGCTGGGCCAGGAAATTACGGACGGCCGTTACTACGATGACCCGGCGGCGGCTGATGCCAAGAACATGGCCGCATTCGAGAAATATCTGATTGACTAAAACAACTATCGGCCACGCAACCAACGTCATTGATTGCGGCCCAAACAAGAAAGGAACTGGATATGAACGCACGCGATCTGATCAAAGAGGCAATTGCCGAGAAGGGCAAGTTCGACAGCGTCTACTGGATTGCTTGCGGTGGCTCCATGATCGATTTGATCCCGGCTCATGAGCTTCTGCAGCGCGAGGCAACCACCTTCACTTCGTATATCTATACCGCGCGTGAATTCGACATTATGCGTCCGCGTCGTCTGGGCGAGAAGTCCCTGGTCATCGCTTGCAGCCACAGTGGCAATACCCCGGAGGTCGTCGAGGGCTGCGAGATTGCCCTTGCCGCCGGCGCTACGGTGATCGCCCAGACCGACAACGCTGGATCCAAGATCGACTCCGGCAAGTGGACCACGTGGGTCTACCCATGGGGCGAGGGTGTGCCGCAGGCCGAGGTCCCCGCTGGCATTTCGCTGTCGCTTGCGGCCGAGCTGCTCGATCAGCAGGAGGGCTACGCCGATCTTGCCGATATGTATGCCGGTATCGCCGAGATGGATAAGATTCTTCCCCCGGCACGTGAGAAGGTAAATGCCGAGCTGGGCGATCGTTTTGCCAAGCTTTGCCAGGAGCACGAGTTCTTCTATATTCTGGGCAGCGGTCCCAACTTTAGCCAGACCTACGGTTTCGCTATCTGCTCTCTTATGGAGATGCAGTGGCAGCACTGCAGCTACATCCACTCTGCCGAGTACTTCCATGGCCCCTTCGAGGCTACTCAGGATGGCGTTTTTTACTTCCTGCAGATGGGCTCCAGCGAGTGCCGTGCTATGGACGAGCGCGCCCTGGCGTTCCTTAAGACGCATACCGATACGCTGATGGTGCTCGATGCCAAGGAGTACGGTATGGAAGCCGTGCCGGCGAGCGTCCGTGCCTATCTGGACCCGGTGCTGTTCTACGCCATGAACTGCGAGCTGCGTGCTGCACGCGGCAAGGTGTTTGATCACGATCCCGATTTCCGTCGCTATATGGGTGTTGTCGAGTACTAGAAGGAGCAAAGGCCATGGCATTTAACGTTAACGCGCTCGGATTTGGCGACAACGTCGTCGATCGCTACGAGCATATCCACACCATGTATCCCGGCGGCAATGCGGTGAACTTCGCCGTTTATGCCAAGAAATGCGGTGCCGCACGCTCCGCATACATGGGCATTTTTGGCAATGATGCCGCTGCCGAGCATGTCATTGCAAGCCTCGAGGATGAGGGTATCGAGCTTGACAAGTGCGAGCAGATGATTGGCGAGAACGGAGCGGCTCGCGTGACCGTCGTTGACGGTGACCGTGTCTTCCTTGGCTCCAACGAGGGCGGTATCCGTGGCGATGCGCGCTATGTCCTCGATCGCTTTGACCTTTCGTACATGAAGCAGTTCGATGTGGTTCATTCGGGCAACTATTGCTTTACCGAGCGCGAGCTGCCCAAGTTGAAGGCTGCGGGCGTCACGGTCTCTTTTGACTTTTCGGACGACTCTACCGACGAGTACTACGAGCAGATTGCGCCCTACGTCGATTTCGCTTTCTTTAGTGCGGCGGATGCTGCGAGTGAGGATGAGGTTCGCGAGCGTCTGGCATGGGTGAAGGGTCTGGGTCCGCGTTTTGTGTCGGCTACGGCGGGCGCC
>CAJJYO010000009.1 GCA_905197385.1 uncultured Collinsella sp. | reverse complement strand
GACCTGGGGTGCGCCCACGTTGGCCTCCACCTTGAACTCGCGGAGCAGACGGTCGACGATGATCTCGAGGTGCAGCTCGCCCATGCCGGCGATGATGGTCTGGCCGGTCTCGTGGTTGGTGGACACCTGGAAGGTCGGGTCCTCCTCGGCGAGCTTGGTCAGAGCCAGGGACATCTTGTCCTGCTCGGCCTTGGTCTTGGGCTCGATGGCAACGTCGATAACGGGCTTAGCGAACTCGATCTTCTCGAGGACGATCTCCTTGCCCTCGGCGCACAGAGTGTCGCCGGTGGTGGAGTTCTTGAAGCCGACGCAAGCGACGATGTCGCCGGCGGCAGCGTCGTCACGGTCGATACGCTCGGCGGCGTTCATCTCGAGGATGCGGCCGAGGCGCTCGCGCTGACCGTTGGAAGCGTTGACCACGTAGGAGCCGGACTCGGCGCGGCCGGAGTAAACGCGGACGTAGGTGAGCTTACCGACGAACGGGTCGGTCATGATCTTGAAGACCAGGCCGGAGAAGGGCTCGTCGAAGGAAGGATGACGCTGGATCTCCTCACCGGTGTCCGGATCGGTACCGGTGACGGCCTCAACGTCGAGCGGGCTGGGCAGGTAGTCGACGACAGCGTCGAGCAGCTCCTGGACGCCCTTGTTCTTGTAGGCAGAACCCACGAAGACGAGGTTGAGCTCGTTGGCCAGAACGCCCTTGCGCAGAGCAGCCTTGAGCTCCTCGACGGTGAAGTCCTCCTCCATGAGGATCTTCTCCATGAGCTCGTCGTCAAAGCTGGCAGCAGCGTCAAGGAGCTCCTCGCGCTTGGTGGCAGCGATGTCGGCAAACTCAGCCGGGATCTCGTCCATCGGCTCGGGGTAGGTCATACCCTTCTCGTCGGCCTTGAAGTCCCATGCAGTCATGGTGACCAGGTCGATGACGCCCCAGAAGTTGTCCTCGGCGCCCATCGGGACCTGAGCGGCCACGGCGTTAGCATCGAGACGATCCTTCATGGTCTCGATAGCATTGAAGAAGTCAGCGCCCACGCGGTCATACTTGTTGATGAAGGCGATGCGGGGGACGTTGAAGGTAGAAGCCTGACGCCAAACGGTCTCAGACTGGGGCTGAACGCCGGCAACGGCGTCGAAGACGGCGACAGCGCCATCGAGGACGCGCAGGCAGCGCTCGACCTCGGCGGTGAAGTCAACGTGGCCCGGGGTGTCGATGATCTGGATGCGGTAGTCCTTACCGTCCTTGTTCCAGAAGCACGTGGTAGCAGCGGAGGTAATGGTTACGCCGCGCTCCTGCTCCTGAACCATCCAGTCCATGGTGGCAGCGCCCTCATGGACCTCACCGATCTTGTGGGTCTTACCGGTGTAGTAAAGAATACGCTCGGTCGTGGTGGTCTTACCGGCATCGATGTGGGCCATGATGCCGATGTTACGGGTATCGGAAAGCTTGTACTTAGGCTTAGCCATGTTAGTTCCTTACCTTAACTTACCAACGATAGTGAGAGAACGCGCGATTGGCCTCGGCCATCTTGAAGACGTCCTCACGCTTCTTGACGGAAGCGCCCAGGCCGTTGGAAGCGTCGAGGATCTCGTTGGCGAGACGCTCGGCCATGGTCTTCTCCTTGCGAGCGCGGGAGAAGTTGACGATCCAGCGGATACCCAGAGCGGTGGAACGACGGGAGTTGACCTCCATCGGGACCTGATAGGTAGCGCCACCGACACGCTTGGGCTTAACCTCGAGCGTGGGCTTGACGTTGTCCATAGCCTTCTTGAAGGTAGCGAGAGCGTCGCCACCCTCGGACTTCTCGGCAACGATCTCGAAAGCGGTGTAAACGATGCGCTCAGCGGTGGCCTTCTTGCCGTCAAGAAGGACCTTGTTGATGAGCTGAGTCACCAGGCGGTTGTTGTAAACGGCGTCAGGCTGAACCTCACGACGATTAGCTGCTGCACGACGCGGCATGTGAAATCTCCTTAAGTGTCTACCGTGCGGCGCTTAGGCGGCACACGGCGAAAGTATCAAAACGTTATCTGGCTTATTTAGCCTTGGGGCGCTTAGCACCGTACTTGGAACGGGCCTGCATACGGTTCTGGACCGGAGCAGCGTCGTAGGCGCCACGGATGACGTGATAACGGACACCAGGGAGGTCACGGACACGACCGCCGCGGACGAGCACGATGGAGTGCTCCTGCAGGTTGTGGCCCTCACCCGGGATGTAAGCAGTAACTTCGATGCCGTTGACAAGGCGAACACGGGCAACCTTACGAAGAGCCGAGTTCGGCTTCTTGGGGCTCGTGGTGAAGACGCGGGTGCACACGCCGCGTTTCTGGGAGTTGTGCTGCAGAGCAGCGTTCTTGGACTTCTTGGGCACGGAACGACGGCCCTGGCGAACCAGCTGGTTAATAGTAGGCAAAGCGTACTCCTTCTCGAATGATTCCAGCTTTCTGTAAAGTGCAACGGCTTGAATCGAGGGGTCAGCATCCCCCTACGAAACACGCAGTTCGATAGGATACGTGGCGTTAGCTGTGCCGTCAACAGACCACGCCGTCGGGCGTATCCCAAAATAGCCATATTTCCGCAAAGCCTACACAAAAGGAATCCCCTCCTGTGCGCGGGGGCGGATTCCCGGCCCGGGCGGCCCGCTGTTTAAGTTTGCTGCTCTACAGTCCTGCGCAAGACGGAAAGCACATTAAGTGCTTTCCTTTGCGTGCGGAACTCGCGACAAACTTAACCCCCGCCCTCAGCCCCGGAAGCCCTCCCTGCCGTCACATTATTCAACCAGTTTTGCGGGCGCGGCTAGCCCGCGTTCTCCGCGGCGAGGTTGTCTAAGGTTCTTGTTGAAGCTCGGCCATTGGCTCAAATGGAAACGGGGGACGCATCTGCATCCCCCGTTTTTGTTGTGATTACTCTAGGTCAATAAACTTAGTGCTTATGATCTTGCCGTCTTTTACGAGCATTCTGGCCATGGTGGGGCCTCGGGTGCCTCTGGGGTAGCTGGCGCTGCCCGGGTTGAGGACTAAGCAACGGCCCACTTGGGCTTCTTTGGTTACGTGGGTGTGGCCGTTGATGGCTACGTCTACGGATCCCACCGGAAGGTCTTCGCGGTAGTGGGCTACGGCGAATTTAAGGCCTTCGTAGGTAAAGAGCGCAAGACGGTCTACATCGGGGCCGTAGTCGCGGTAGTAATCGTTGTTGCCCAGTACGGCCCGCACGGGGGCGATGGTGCATAGGTGCTCGTAGTCCATCTCCGACGTAAGGTCACCGGCATGGATAATCAGATCCGCGCCCTTAAGCTCGTCCAAGAGCGCAGGCGAAAGATAGCCGTGGGTGTCCGAGATGATGTCGATACGCTTGGCGCTTGCACTGTTCATGGGATCCCTTCCGCAAAAAACGATTCGGCAGATACATACAAAAAAGGCCCCACGGCTCCGCAGACGATGGGTCTACAGGGCTGCGGGGCCAGTGTGCTAGAGACTCAGAGCCTTCTTGAGCGGCACGACGCGGCGGCGCGAAACCGGCACGCGTTCGTCGACGCCCGTAATGCCCAGCTGGATGGCGCCCGAGGGCACCGTCTCCACATCCGTGACGCACGCCAAGTTGACGATATAGCGGCGGTGAACACGGAAGAAGCCAAAGTCGCAGAGCTTGGCCTCAAACTGCGCCAGCGAGGTCGTCGACAAAAAACGATCATCGACGGTATAGATGCAGGAGTAATCGTCCTTGGCCATGATAAAGCGAATGTCGTCCACGGGAATGAGCACCTTGCGGCCGCCCTTTTCCACCGGGATACGCTCGATGGTCACCTTGCTGTCCGTAACCGGCTTGGTGCGTTGCATGACCTTCTCGATCGCGCGATCCAAGCGAGCTTCCTCGACCGGCTTCATCAGATAATCGACGGCATCCACGTCGAATGCCTCGACCGCATGGTCACTATACGCAGTCACAAACACGATCGCCGGCGGATTTTTGAGCTTATGCAGCGCCTCGGCAAGTTGCAAGCCCGAGGCACCGGGCATCGAGATATCGAGAAACACGACATCCACGCGACTTTCCATAAGCATCTCGATGGCGGAGCGGACGCTCGACGCCTCCGTGATCGTGCCGATCTTGCCCGTTTGCTCGAGCAGGAAGCGAAGCTCCGAGCGAGCCGGCGCCTCATCATCCACAATCATCGCACGCAGCATAGGGATAAAACCTTTCGTCAACTAACTACGCCGGGCATCCGTCGCATGACGTTGAGCCCGTAGCCTTTCATTTTACTCTTGAATGTCAAAGATGCTCTCTGACAAATCAAGATGAAGGAGCACTTTGGTGCCCTTGCCCGGCGCCGATTCGACACGCGTATAGGAGTGCGGCCCATAAAAGCGATGGATGCGCTCCGAAATATTGTGCATGGCCACACCGGCGCCGCCACCCTGGGGAGAGCTGGCGTCGGGACGGGCAGAACGCTCGTCAAACAGTCTGGCGGCGGTACCCTCATCCATGCCCACGCCATTATCGGCCACGGCAATCAAGATTGCATCCTCGCCGTCTTGGTGAACGGTCACGTCGATCCTCAGGGCGTCGTCATCGCCCATACCATGACGTACGGCGTTCTCGACAATCGGCTGGATCACGAACGCCGGCACCAGCGTATCTTCCACGTCCTCGGACACATCGAACGTCGCAAGCACGCGGTCCTCGCCAAAGCGGGCCTTCTCAAAGGTAAGGTAGCGCTTGGTCTGTGCAACCTCGCGCGAGACCGGAATAAGCGATCCCGAGTTGTCGAGCGTGGCACGATAGAACGATGAGAACTCACGAAGCAATTCGCGGGCCCGCAGCGGGTCGGTGCGCGTAAACGATGCAATGGTGTTCAGCGTGTTGAACAGGAAGTGCGGGTTAATCTGCGCCTGCAGCGCACGCACCTCAGCGCGCGCTGTGAGTTCCTTTTGCACCTCGAGCTCGTGGATGGCGAGCTGCGTGGACAAGATCTCGGCAAAGCCCGAGGCAAGCGCGTACTGGGTACGGTCGACGGCGCGCGGGGTCTTGTAGTAGAACTTGAGCGTGCCGACGGTACGATCGCCTACCTTGATGGGGGCGATAATGCCGGCGGGGACTTGGTTGTGCGAGCCGTCCGAGCCCACGACATCCACCATACGGTTGAACGACTGCACGATGCCATGTTCGATAACGTAGCGTGTGGCAAGCGTGTGGATGGGAGAATCTGGCAGTAGTTTTTCCTCAAACTCTCCCGCGCAGGCAAGCACGTTGCCCTCGTCGGTGATGGCCACCGTCATGGCGCGCGTCTCGGGCAAAATGCGCCGGCACACCAAACGCGCCGACTCCTGCGTCAGACCGCCCTTAATGTCCTCGAGCATGGCCGAGGCCACCGAGAGCGTCTCCTCGGTGTACTGGGAGCGCACCGAATCGGGATTGAGCGTCAAAAAGATAAAGATGCACAGAAAGATGCACAGCAGCGCGCAGGCAATCACCGTGGCGATCGGCTCGATACCGGTCACCAAGGCAAAAATAAAGTACACCAGCACGCAAATGGCGCAGGCAACGGCAATGATGCGAAAGATTGATATTGAACTATCGCGCTGGGCGCGGCGGTCGATCATTCGGCCCCCTCCAGGATACTGATCAGTTGTGCGTCACGCCAAAGCCCGTCCATGATCTTGGGCCAAAAGCTCTGGAAACGCAGATAGCTTGCAGCGTTTTGGCGCGCATAGGCCTTTGCCTCGCCGATACCATGGCGCCAGATGCGCAGGTAGCCCTCATGCTCGCGGGTAAACACGCTGCGGACCATAGCGGTCTTGCGCACGCGGTCGTCGAGCTCGCGCGAAATCCACGGGCCCGGGTAGGGCATGAGCGATGCCGCCGTAACGGGAATGAGCTCCTTTTGATGCGCGGCGAATGTCAACTTGGCCCGTTCGTAGTACCAACGGTATACATCCTGCATAAAGCGCAGTGAGCGCTTTTCGGACTCCGGAGGCAGATGGCGCACGGTCCACTCGTTATCGAACCACACGTCGTAGCCAAACATGCGCATGTTAAAGAGGTAATCCAAGTCCTCGCCGCGGGTGATAAACGGGTCAAAGGCCACACGCGTAAAGGCGCGGGCGTGCAGGGCCATCAGGCCGCCGCACGCGTAGTTGGAGCGCGAGATGCGGGTGCCCGAGAGCGCCTTTTTCATCCAACGGTTGAACTCGATGCGCTTGGTCCACCAACGATGGCAGATGCCCGCCTTGTCCGTGGGAGCCAGCGGCGAGCCGTCGCGATCGTAGAAATAGCCGCTCTTGACCAAGATCGGCAAGCCCTGACGTGTCTGCTGCCCCAACGCATAGGTCGCGCGCTTCATAAAGTCGGCGTCGATGACAGTCTCATCGTCATCCAAAAAGATAACCGCGTCATGCCCCAGCACAGCGGCACAGGCTAGCCCCATATTGCGGATGGCACCGTAGCCTCGCAGGCTCACGCACTCGCCCGAACCCTTGGGCGCGATCTGAGCAACCCGGTCTGCGATGCGCGAGGCCTGGGTGTTGGTGACAACGGTGACCTTGAGCGTGGGATGCGCGTCGACAATCTCGTGCACGCGCAGCGACACATCGGCTGTGGCAGAAACGGGACAGACCACCAAAAGGATGATGCGCGGGATGTCACGTACCTGCTCAAGCGAGGCCAGGCAGCGGTCGAGTTCGGGATTGTCGGCGTTGAGTCGCGTCGAATGGTCATAGGTGCCAGGGGCGTTTGCGCAAGCGTCATCGCCCGCCCAATACGTTGGAATCACGACTGTGGCGTTCATGCCTTACCCTCCCTGCAACACAAAAACGGGACGCCGCCAAACACAGGCGACGCCCCGCGACCTAGCTGATTCCATCATACCCACTTGGGCAAATCATTGCTCGCAAGTCGCAATGTTTATTGCGGATAACCCCAAAAGAGTACCGTGGACAGGCACAATAGCCGCTCGCTCCTATGCGGCATGCTCTGCCGCCCGAGTCATGCGGGACAGGCGGACCAGCAGCATAAAGCCAACGACCAGCAGCACACCAATGGAAAGGACGCCCAGCGACGGGTTGCCGGTCAGCGAGGTGACGACCGACACCAGGAAGGTGCCCATAACGCTTGCATAACGACCGAAGATGTCAAAGAAGCCGTAGTACTCGTTGGACTTTTCCTTGGGGATAATGCGGCCAAAGTAGCTACGGCTGAGCGCCTGCACGCCGCCCTGGAACAGGCCGACCATAATGGCAAGCACCCAAAACTCAAAGGCGGTCTTTAGGAAGAACGCGGCGAACAGCACAATGCCCATATAGGCGGCGACTGCCACCAAGATCATGTTGAGCGTGCCCACGCGTCCGGCAAGCTTGCCGTAGATGATGGCGGACGGAAAGGCCACGAACTGCGTGACGAGCAGCGCCAGGACCAACTGGGTCGAATCGATGCCCAAGGCCGATCCGTAGCTGGTTGCCATGGAAATGACCGTGTGCACACCGTCGATATAGAAGAAGAACGCGATCATGTAGACCAGCACGGTCTTGTTGTGGGCGATCTCGCGCATGGTGTGTCCGACCTCGGAGAACACACCGCCCACGATGTGGCCGATGGTGTCCTCGGGACCGCGCTCGCGACCGTACTTTTGCTTATAGGTGCGAATGAGCGGCAGGGTAAAGATGAGCCACCAGGCACCAGTGATGATAAACGACAGACGCGTTGCCAGCATGGTAGGGACGCCAAGAGCGGGGCCACCCATGATGAGCGCCAGGCAGATGACGAACGGCACGGTGGAACCGATGTAGCCCCAGGCATAGCCCGAGCTGGACACGGCGTCCATGCGCTCGTCGGTGGTAATGTCGGGCAGCATGGCGTCGTAGAACGTCATAGAAGAGTTAAGGCCGATGGTGCACAGCACGTACACGGTCAAAAATGCCATGGCGGACATTGGGATAGCCTGCGCCAGGCAAAGCACCAGGCCCGTGAGGAAGAAGCCCAAGAAGAACTTGATCTTGTTGCCGGCGTAGTCGGCAAGCGCGCCCAGAATGGGCATGAGCATGGCGATGACCAGCGAGGCGATCGTCTGCGCATTGCCCCAAGCGACCACCAGGTCGGCCGAGGAAGCGCCGGTATTGATGGCGTTAAAGTAAATGGGCACCACCGAGGTATTGAGCAGCACGAGGGCCGAATTGCCCACATCGTACATAACCCAGTTACGCTCGAGCTTGGTGTATTTCATGGACAGGGACCCTTCGTATTTGCCCGATATGCAGTTAGTTCATCGTACCCCAATTGTCCAGAAGCACCGGTAAGGATTCGGCAAAGGGGCACGCACGAGCCCTATTCCTCGCGGTCGAACTCCTCATCGGCATTGAGCACGCGACCGCTGTAGTTGACGTGACTGGTCACGGCATCCATGTCACCGGTCTCGATAAAACGTGCGACCGTGCACTCGTAATCGCCCAGCGCGCGATCAAAGACCTCGGGGAAACTCTCGTTCGAGACCTCGTCGGTAAAGGGATTCTTCCATGTCAGATGGCCCAGGTTACCGGTGCGCTCGGGCAACTCCGTCGTCACGCGATGAGCAAGGCCGTCGAGCAGCGAGTAATCGTGCACCAAGCCCTCAACCAGCGAGATCGCGCGCGTCTTTGCGGAGCCGGCCGGCTCAATCGCGCGGTAAAGTCGCTGCATATTGGCAACGGCAGCACCGTACTCCCCCGCCGGAATGTCAATGCCGTACACGCGTCCGGCAACATAGCTCATCAGCACGCCGGCCACGCGATTGATGCGATCGGTGGTGACGATCTCGCCCGCCGGCGGGTAATCGTCGACCGTAGCGCCATCGCGTTTAAGCTGCAGCATCAGCACATCCAGGTCGCTCTCGATCACGGCATGGACCTGACTGCTCGAATCCTCAAGCTCTGAATCGGACTCGACAATGCCAAACTGCTGCTCATAGACAAAGGGATGAGCGTTGCGGTCGAGCACGTAATGAGACAGCAGGCCCAGCGCAAAGGCACGACCCAAGCTGGCGTCGCGCGGCAGCAGATGCGACACGCCGTCGCGCAGGCACGCGAACTGACGAGACATGCGCGACCGATGCATGACCTGCGCCAGCAGCGTGCAGTCGGAAACACGCGGTGTCAGAATGTGAAAGAAAAACGGGTCGGGGCCTTGGTTGCCCAAGATAAAGGCAATGCGCTCTTCATCGGACGTGATGACGCCCTGTGGAAGACGGTCGATGCTTTCCTCGCCAAACAGATGATGGGTGATAAGCGCGGGCATAATGATCCTTTCGATTTCATTCGATGCCACCCATTATGCCCACCGCGCGCCCATGCCAAACCTGCGATGGTAAACGACGGCACGCAGACCGTCTACGCAAGCCCCAAGTGTGCTTTAACCTCGGCAGCGCGACGGCGGGACACGGGCACCGTCGAGTTTACGCGATCGAGTCTGAGCTCCATAAGACCCGTGGAACCGATCTCGACATTGTGCACGTCTTCCAAATTGACCAGATAGCTGCGATGAACGCGAATAAAGCCCTCGGAGACCAAGCGACGCTCGAGCGAAGAGATCGACTCATTGATCAGGTACGTTCCCTCGGCGCAGATGGCGTTGCAAAAATCGGCGCGCGCCTCAAAGTAGCAGACGTCTGCGGCGGGAATGAACACCTTTTTGCCCCTGCGGTCCACCGTCAGACGCAAAGGCTGGCGCGGAGCGTGGATAACACGACGGGCACCCAAGGCTGCCTCGATCTTGTCGAGTGCCTTTGACAGGCGTGCGTCCTCGACCGGCTTGACGACATAGTCGACCGCATCGAGGTTATACGCATCGGCGGCAAACTCGGCAAACGCCGTCACAAACACAACCACCGGCGGCGTCTTTAGGTTCTGCAGCGTCTCGGCAAGCTCAATTCCCGAGCGGCCGGGCATCGTGATGTCCAAAAACAACACGTTGGGCTTGTTCGAGAGAATCGACTCCACGGCCTCGGTGACATTGCCCGCCTCGGCAATCTGGCCCACACGCGTATCCTTTTCCAACAGATAGCGTAGCTCAGCCCTAATGGGAGGTTCGTCATCAACCACCAAGATGTTCCAGCCTTCGGACATATGTGCTTCCCCTCTTTTTCTCTCAATCCAACCGCGTGCTACGCCGTCAACGGCGCCGGCTCATGCGGCTCGCCGTTCAGCTCGACGATGACCTGCGTTCCCACGCCCTCCTGGGACTTCACGCGCATGCCGGAATCTTCTCCGTAAAAGAAATGGATGCGCTGAAGCACGTTGAAGAGCGCCAGGCCGCAACCTCGCTTGACGGAGCCGTCGGCGGTAATGCTCTCGGGCTCCTCCAGGCGATGTTGCTCAAACAGATGCGCGCAGACTTCTTCGCTCATACCGATGCCGTCGTCCTCGACGATGATCTCCAAACCGTCATCGGTCTCGAAAGCCCTAACATGAATAGAAAGCGGCTCGGTCTCGCGCTGCGCGTGCTTGATGCAGTTTTCGAGCAACGGCTGCAAGATAAACGGCGGCACCATGCAATCGCGCACCTCAAAGTCGATATCGACCGAGACGCGCAGACGGCCGTCGCCATAACGAGCCTGCATAAGATTGATATAGCGAGTGCCCTGTTCCACCTCGTGCTCGAGCGTTGTGAGGGTATCGGAATCAGAAAGCGTCTGACGGTAGTAGTTGGAGAAGTCGATCAGCAGCGATCGCGCCTTGTCGGGCTCGGTTCGAACGAGCGACACGATGGTGCTGATGGTGTTAAACAGAAAATGAGGATCGACCTGCGATTGCAAGGCGCGCAGCTCCACGCGGGCCGTAAGCTCGTCCTGGCGCTCGAGCTCAAAGCTCGCAAGCTGCGTGGAAATGAGGTCGGCAAAGCCCGAGGCAAGCGCCGTCTGGCGCATATCGATGCTGCTCAGACGGGGATAATACAGCTCGAGCGTGCCCACGCAATGCCCGCGCACGGTAAGCGGTGCGACAATACCGGCGCGCAGGCGCGGAAAGTAGCCACCTGTCTCGGTCGAGGCATCGCGCGAGAACACGCTTTGCTCACCGCTGTTGATCACGTTGAGCGTAGTCCGCAGCACCACCGGGGTGCCCGCGGGGCATTTTGCCGAGTCCTCGCCCCAGCTTGCCAACACCTGCTTGCCGTCGGTAAAGCAGATGGCAGAGGCGATCGTTTCGGACAGGATGATCTTAGAGGCGCCCAGGGCAGCTTCGGGCGTAAGGCCGCGCGACGTGTAGGCGAATATTTTTGAAGCGATGGCGAGCGTGCGGTCGGTTGCGCTCGATGTGAGGTCGTCGGGAACGACAAAGACGTACGAGAAGAAGAAGCACAGCATGACCAAGCCGGCAATGACAACAACGGCCGGAACGGGATTGGGATTATCGGTTAGATCCCAGATGAGCAGCAGGATAAGCAGCGGAACGACAATACCGAGCAAGATGGCTTGAACCACATGCTGAGCGGTACGAAAGACCTTGGTAGAGTTGTAGCTCTTGCCCAGAATCAGCCTATTGAGATCCACCGTCATCTCCTTCTTACTGACGCACCCCATAGCAATAAAGAGGGCCGCAAGCGACCCTCTCCATTGCATTATGCATCAAATACTGTGTTTTACATCAAGCCATCGATGAACGGTAGCTTAGGCGCTGTACTTGTTTGCCTCGCCGAAGGTGCCGCCCTCGACAATCCAGCCGTCCTTCATGATGACGTCCATGTTGTCGGTGTTGAGCACGTGGATGTCGGCGGCGACGTCACCGTTGACGACCAGCAGGTCGGCGCACTTGCCGGCCTCGATGGAACCGGTCTCGTCCTCGATGTGGCACATCTTGGCACCGTTGAGAGTGGCACAGGTGATGGTCTCGACCGGGGTGAAGCCGATCTTGTCGACGAACTCGTACATCTCCTCGATGGAGCAGGTGCCGTACGGGGTGACGAAGGAGAAGGAGTCGGAGCCGATCGTCATGACGACGCCGCGCTTCTTGGCCTCGCGCAGGCAGTCGTAGTTGCGCTGCAGCTCCTTCTCGACCAGGGTGCCCTCGTACTTGTCGTGCAGCTCGGGGACGTAGACGGGCGGATAGGTGGCGTACCAGGTGGGCAGGAAGGCGATCGTCGGGGTGAAGAAGGTGCCCTGCTCGGCCATGAGGTCCATGGTACGCTCATCGATATCGAAGCCGTGAATCAGCTGCTCGCAGCCAAAGCGAACGGAATCGTAGGCAGCGGCGTGGTTGTTGTAGCAGTGGCTCCACACGGGGATGCCGACCATCTTTGCCTCTTCGACCACGGCCTGAATCTCCTCGGAGCAGTAGTGCTGGTCGCGGCCGGAGTCCCAGCGCCAGATGCCGCCACCGGTAGCCCAGATCTTGATGGCATCGGGGTTCTCACGCAGGCGACGACGGACGGCCTTGCGCAGATCCCAAGGACCGTCGACCTGATCGCCCCAGGGGTGCGATTCCTTGTTGAGCTCCTGGCTGCAGTGGTGGGAGTCGCCGTGGCCGGCAACGCGGCAGAAGCCAAGGCCGGTGGCCAGAACGCGCGGGCCCTTGAAGACGCCCTTGTCGATGCAGTCACGGATCTGGATACCAAAGCGGCCGATCTCGCAGACGGTGGTGAGGCCGTGGGTGAGGCAGTCGTAGGCCTGCTTGACGGCGACGGCCTGCTTCTCGAGGAGCGGCTGCATGACCCAGTCGGTGTCATCGTCGGTCAAGTTGCCCGAGAAGTGCAGATGGGTGTCGATCAGGCCGGGAAGGACGGTCTTGCCGGCGGCGTCGATGACCTCAACGCCCTCAGGAAGGTCCTGCATAGCACCGGCGTACTCGATCTTGCCGTTGTCGTCGACGAGAACGAGGGAGTTCTCGACCGGCTCGGCACCGGTACCGTCGATGAGCTTACCGCCAACGATTGCATACTTAGTGGACATGGTTCCTCCTTATGGATCCATATAGTGGGCGAGGCCGTGTTGGGTTAAGGCCTCACAAAGCTACCCAAGTGGCGCCGGGTTCGGTGCGCGGAAGAGAGGGTCCCGCGCACCCAATCCGCCCCGGCTAGGCGTTACTTTTTGCGGGAATTGGTGAAAGCCATGAGGGCCAGGCCAATAGCCAACCAGCCGATCACGATGCTCCACTCCACCATGTTGAGGGAGGCGGGAGAGAACGGAATCACGAGCAGGCCGATGATGATGGCGCAGGCAGCGATGGCGAGGCAGATGCCAAACTTGCCGCCGGGCACCTCGTAGGGACGAGGCAGGTCGGGCTCGGTGAAGCGCATACGCAGGCAAGCGAGGGCGACCATGCCGCAGGAGAAGATGAAGGCGAGAGCCGACACGTTGGTCAGAGGGATGAGCATGTTCTTGCCCAGGAACGGACCGACGACGGTGATGACGCCCAGAACGACGCAGGCAAGCTTGGGAGCGCCGGACTTGGGGTCGACCTCGGCGAACTGCTCGGGCAGCTGGCCCTTGCGGCCCATGGCGAGCATGATGCGGCTCGTGGCGCCGTAGAAGGAGTTCATCGGGCCCATGGGTCCAAGCGTGGCGATGACGAGCATAGCCAGGTACAGAAGCATGTTGATGCCCTTGAGGCAGGCAAGCGCGGGAACCGGGCTCTTAACAAACTCATGCCAGTCGAGGATGGTGCCGAACGAGTAGATGCAGACCATGTAGAAGCCGCCGGCGGCCAGCAGGGCCAGGGAGATGATCTTGCCGAACTTGTTCCAGTTGAGGCCCTCGGCTGCTTCCTCAGCCTGCTGAGGAATGGTGTCGAAGCCAGCGTAGAAGAACGGGGTCAGAACCAGGACCGACACGATGCCGGCAAACAGGCTGGAGCTCTCGGTAGCGGCCTTGCCGCCGCCAGCGCCGGTGACCTGGGAGAACACGGGCATGGCATTGTCCGGCGAGCCGGTGAACAGCGAGACGCCCATGGCGAGCAGCATGCCGCAGAGCAGGGCCTTGGTCAGGAAGGCCTGGAGCTTGGCAGCCGAGCTGGCACCGCGGAAGTTGAGGAAGATGACGTAGACTGCAAAGCCGAGCGCGATCAGCGTCGGGAACAGGTAGACGTCGGCCCCCAGTATGGTGTAGAGCTTGACGGCGCGCAGCCACTCAAGGCCGGGCAGGCTGCCGAACATCTCGGACACGAGGGTCGAAATGGCGATGGCCTCCCACGGGCACAGGATGCCGTTGCCCAGGGCCAAAAGCCATCCGGTGATGTAGCTCAGCGTACGGCCAAAGCTACGATCGACATACTCGACGATGCCGCCCGAGATGGGGATGGCAGCCGTGAGCTCACCGAAAACAGCTCCGACGGGCACGAGGAAGATTGCACCCAAGAGGAATGCGATCATAGCGGGAACGGGACCGCCGCCCACGACCATCCAGTCGCCGACCTGCAGAACCCAACCGGTACCGATAATGGCACCGAAACCGATGGTGAAGAAGTTCCAGAGCGAAAGCGTTTTCTTCATACCGCCGTTATCCTCGACTGCAACTTCTGCGTTCTTGTCCGCCATTGTTCCCCTCCTTTCCTTTTTGACGCCCCTTGACGTCACCCCTTGCGCGGTCTGTTTTGCCGCGCTCTTTTATTTCGTGGCTTTAAGATACGGCCTTGGCGCAGCAGCTCCGCTTGTAGCTCGACCGAAGGCAGAACTGCAAAACGAGCGGCGCCGTTTTTGGGACGAACGGCACGGTTTGCCGTTCATTGTTGCCGCCCGTCCGACGGGCGTACGCTCATCGGACGCATATAGAGTTGTTTTTGAGGCCGTGTGTTTTGCGCCTTTCGTACCGTTTACCGAGCTTTTGACGCGCAGACCCATTTGTTGCACATCTTTTTTGTAGGATGGACAGGTTATACATGAGACAAGGCGGTACGAATGGCATACGGATACAACGACGGTGATCAACGGCGACAAAGCGTTCGCCTTGCTGGCCGTACCACGCCTACGCCCACAAGTGCCACGAGCAGCAATCCGCAACGTCCTCAAGAGCAACCCAGGCCTTCGTCTCGGCAGCAGGCAAGCAGAACGCGGCAGAGTGGCCGTCTGAGCACGGGCACAAGCGCGCAGCAAGATGGCCGCTTGGGCGCGCGCACTCGACAGCGTCAGGCCGAGGTTCCGCAACTGCGCCGCAACGGCGCACGTCAGCCCGGCATCCATATCAACCGCTTCTTTTCGCATCCCCAAGGCGGACGCGACGGCAAGCCCTACCGCTCGACATCGCACGCGAATGCCCCCGCCCTGCCGGCTCGTCGACTTCGCCTCGCACTGTGCTCTATCCTTACCTGTCTGGTCTTTGTGCTTATGAGCTCCTGTATGTCCCACGGTTCGGCCGGTCTCGAGCCCCCCGCCGAGGACAAGCTGCTCAAGGCCCCCGTCGCACCCGGTTATTCTTTCGCCTTTTCGACCCCGCGCTCGCAATGGCAAGCCGGCACGATGCCCCATATCTATCAGATCGACCCTGCGTGGTCGGAGCTGCCTTACGCCGGCGGCACCATCCGCCAAAATGCCTGTGGGCCTACGTGCCTCACCATGGTCTACATCTTTAAGACGGGACGCACCGATATGACCCCCGTCGATATGTGCGCGCTTTCCGAGGCGGGCAATTACGCCCCCACCGGTGCAACCGAATGGTCGTTTATGACGAGCGGCGCGTGGCAGTTGGGACTTAACGGAACGGAGCTCCATATCGATCGCGACTCGATGACCCAGGCGCTGCGTTCGGGAGCGCCCGTCATCGCCGCCGTTCGGCCGGGCACCTTTACCAGCGTTGGACACTACATCGTGCTTTACGGTATTGACGACGCCGATCAGATTGGAGTCTTCGATCCCAACTCGGCCAGCCGCAGCGCCCGCCGCTGGGGCGTCGTAGAGGTCCTTAACGAAGTCGAAGCCATGTGGGCCTACTACTAGTCATTGGGGACAGACTTAAATGAGTGGTCGTTGGGGACAGCCTTTAAGGACTGTCCCAAGCTGCCGGCAGGAAAGGAACGTCCCCAAGTGCCGGGTTCCCAATGACTAGGTGAATAGCAAAAGCCCCGCAGTCGGAGCGGACTGCGGGGCTCATGAAGAGAGGCTAGTTTGCGGGCGTCTTGCCTGGCGCCCACGAGAGAGGCAACAGAGTAGAGACTACTCGTGGATGCGGGTGCCGGAGAGGCCGGCCATGGTCTCGGCGGCCTTGTCCAGAGCGCCGATGATGCAGGTACGGCCCTTGCGGGAACGGGCGAACTTGATGGCGGCGCGGACCTTGGGCTCCATGGAACCCTTGCCGAACTGGCCCTCGTCGGCCAGGCGCTCGGCCTCGTCGGTGACCTGCTTCTTCACGGCTTCGGCCTCCGCCAACTTGCTGGGGTCCTTCTTGGCCTGACCCATCAG
>CAJJYO010000008.1 GCA_905197385.1 uncultured Collinsella sp. | reverse complement strand
GGTTGCCGACGTCTTGGCGTATCGACGCATCGGCGACTTCGTCATCGACTTTGAGCCGTTTATCGCAAGCGCGCTCGAAGGCGATGTTGCCGAATATCATGGCAAGGCATCGCGCCATACCATTGCCGGCTGCCCCGAGCTTTCGCTGGTGGAGGAGGGGAGTAAGGTTACTTACACCAACGCCGCCTCCGAGATTCCCCCGGCGCACATCGAGACGCTCTGCCCCGAGGGCCTAACCTATATCTTTGGCTGCGGCCACGTGGGCGCTGCGACGGCACGGGTGCTCACGGCGGCGGGCTTTGCCGTCGTGGCGTGCGATGACCGCCCCGGCACGCTGACGCCCGAATGGGTGCCCGGTGTCTACGACCGTCGCCTGGTCGATTATAAGAATCTGGGCGAGCAGTGCCCCATCGGTCCGCGCGACTTGGTGGTCGTGGCCACGGCGGGTCACAAGTCCGATATCGACGTGGTGATTCAGGCCATGCGCGCCAAGCCTGCCTACCTGGGCTGTCTGGGTTCGCGCCGCAAGACGGCCTTTGTGCGTGCCCGCCTGGAGCAGGAAGGCTTTACGCAGGACCAGATCGACGAGCTGCACCTTCCGATCGGCGTTGCCATCGAGGCCGAGGACCCCGAGGAGATCGCCATCTCCATTGCCGCCGAGATGATCCACCTGCGCCGCACCAAACTCGTCCCCCGCAAGCGCTAATCGCATCCCCACCAATAAGTTGCGGTGAAATACGGACTGTTTAAGCCTGTTAGGCCGCCAAACAGTCCCTATTTCACCGCAACTGCTTTTTGGGATCCATTTGTGCGGGGGAGTTGTGGAGTTGTGCAGGCAGACGAGGTTTTTCTGGAAATACGCTCCCGATGCGCGTATAGTACCGATTGTTTTGTCGGCTCCTGCTGCGTCGAGTCCAAACCGCAAAATGCCATGAGCGGCGCGGATGCAGCCAGGAGGCACGAGGACAACCCATCGTGGCCACGCCCCGTGCTTAAAACCCCAAGAAGGAGTGAACAATGGCAGAAGAGAAGTATGTGCCGCGTCTGAAGACCAAGTACAACAACGAGGTCAAGCAGCAGCTTCAGGACAAGTTCCAGTACGAGAACGTCATGATGATCCCCAAGTTTGAGAAGATCGTCGTGAACATGGGTGTCGGCGAGGCCGCTATCGATTCCAAGGCCATCGACGGTGCCGTGCGCGACCTGCGCGCCATCACCGGACAGCAGCCGATGATCACCCGTGCCCGTAAGTCCATCGCTACCTTCCGCCTGCGCGCTGGTATGCCGATCGGCTGCAAGGTTACCCTGCGTGGCGACCGTATGTGGGAGTTCTTCGATCGTCTGACCTCCGTCGCGATCCCCCGTATCCGCGACTTCCGCGGCATTTCCGCCAAGAGCTTCGACGGCCGTGGTAACTTCTCCATGGGCGTCACCGAGCAGCTCATCTTCCCCGAGATCGACTTCGACTCCGTCGATCACCAGCGTGGTATGGACATCACTTTCGTGACCACCGCCAACACCGATGAGGAGGCCAAGGCCCTTCTGGACGCCTTCGGTTTCCCGTTCAAGAAATAGGTTCACCTGCCCTATAAGCGCCGTTCCCACAAGGGGGCGGCGCTTGGGGCGAACAATACTCTATGTGAGGAGGATATAAGTGGCTAAGACATCGATGATCGTCAAGTGCAATCGCAAGCAGAAGTTCTCTACTCGTGAGTACACGCGCTGCCAGCGCTGCGGCCGTCCGCACTCTGTGTACCGCAAGTTCGGCCTGTGCCGTGTCTGCTTCCGCGAGCTTGCACTCAAGGGCGAGCTTCCCGGCGTTAAGAAGGCCAGCTGGTAAGTCACTACCAGCGTTTCAAGCATCAGTTTGGAACAGGGAAAACGCGCTAAAAAGGCTTTGCCGTTAAGGGCGGCGAAGAACCAAGAGCACGTGTTCATCAAGAACGAAGGAGAATCTGTATGAACCTTACAGACCCGATCGCAGATATGCTTACGCGCATCCGTAACGCTAACTCTGTGAACAAGGCCACGGTCTCCATGCCGAGCAGCAAGAAGCTCGTCGAGATCGCTCGTGTTCTGCACGAGGAGGGCTACATCGAGGGCTACGATGTCGAGGACACCGTTCCCCAGAAGACTCTGCACATCACGCTTAAGTATGGTCCCAAGAAGGCTAAGGTCATCAACGGCATCCGCCGCATTTCCAAGCCGGGCCTGCGTAAGTACACCGGTGTTGCCGACATGCCCCGCGTCCGCGGTGGCCTTGGTACCGCCATTATTTCCACCAGCCATGGCGTCATGACCGACCGCGATGCTCGCAAGCACAACGTCGGCGGCGAGATCATCGCTTACGTCTGGTAATTCGCTCGGTAGGTAGAAGGAAAGGAGATCACCGTGTCTCGTATCGGTAATAAGCCTGTCCAGATTCCCGCCGGAGTCGAAGTGGCAGTCAACGGCAACAACGTTGTCGTCAAGGGCCCCAAGGGCCAGCTCGAGCTCGATGTCTTTGAGAAGCTCGCTATCAACGTCGAGGACAACGTCCTCACCGTTTCCCGTCCCGACGACGAGCGTGAGACCCGTGCCCGCCACGGCCTCACCCGCGCCCTCATCCACAACATGGTTGTTGGCGTTTCCGAGGGCTTCGAGAAGAAGCTCGAGCTCGCCGGCGTCGGTTACCGCGTGCAGCAGAAGGGCAAGAACCTCGAGTTCTCCCTGGGCTTCTCGCACCCCGTGATCGTCGAGGCTCCCGAGGGCATCACCTTCGAGGTTCCCGACAACACCCACGTGAACGTCAAGGGTATCAACAAGCAGCAGGTGGGTCAGATTGCCGCTGAGATCCGCGGCCATCGTCCTCCCGAGCCTTACAAGGGCAAGGGTATCCACTACGTTGGCGAGCACATCCGCCGCAAGCTGGGTAAGGCCGCCAAGTAGTCGTAACCGACTCACTCGCATAAGACCAGCACCCCGTCAGGTGCTGGCAAGATCAACCTTTTTAGGAGTTTACGTATGAACAAGCATAAGGCGAAGCTGGAAGGCCTCAAGCGTCGTCAGCGTCGTGTTCGCGGCAAGGTCTCGGGTACCTCCGAGCGTCCGCGTCTTCGCGTGACCCGTACTAACGCCAACATCTATGCCCAGATCATCGACGACAGCAAGGGCTCCAGCCTGACGCTCGTCTCTGCCTCGACCCTCGAGGCCGAGTTCAAGGGCACCCACACCTCGAACAAGGAGGCTGCGGAGAAGGTCGGTCAGCTCGTTGGCAAGCGCGCCATCGAGGCCGGCATCACCAAGGTCGCCTTCGATCGCGGTGGCCGTATCTACCATGGCCGCGTCAAGGCCCTCGCCGACGGTGCTCGTGCCGCCGGTCTCGAGTTCTAGGAGGTATGTAGCACATGGCTCGTAATCAGAAGCAGCAGCGCGAGGCCTCCGAGTTCGAGGAGCGCGTCGTTTACATCAACCGCGTGTCGAAGACCGTCAAGGGTGGTCGTCGCATGAGCCTCGTCGCTCTCGTCGTCGTTGGCGACGGCAAGGGCAACGTCGGCGTTGGCATGGGCAAGTCCGCTGAGGTGCCCATGGCCATCTCCAAGGCATCTCTCGATGCCAAGAAGAACATGTTCCACGTGCCGGTGACCGAGCAGGGCACCATCCCGCACGAGGTTCTCGGCCACTTTGGTGCCGGCCGCATCATCATCAAGCCCGCTGTCGAGGGTACCGGCGTTATCGCCGGCGGCGCTGTGCGTCCCCTCTTCGAGCTTGCTGGCATCAAGAACGTCCTGTCCAAGTCCCTCGGTACCGACAACGGCCTCAACATCATCAAGGCTGCCGTCGAGGGCCTCAAGGAGCTCTCCAGCCCTGAGGACGTCGCGGCTCGCCGTGGCCTGACGGTCTCTGAGATGTTCGTCGGTAAGGAGAACTAAGCATGGCTGACACCATCAAGATCAAGCAGGTCCGCAGCACCAACGGTTGCAAGCAGGACCAGGTCCGTACTGTCCGTGCCCTCGGTCTCCACAGGATCCGCGAGGTTCGCGAGATTGCTGACAACGAGTCCGTCCGCGGCATGATCTTCAAGGTCAAGCACCTTGTCGAGATTGTAGAGGAGTAGCAAATGCAGCTTCACGATCTTACTCCCGCGCCCGGTTCCACCAAGAACCGCAAGCGCGTCGGCCGTGGCAATTCTTCGGGTCACGGCACCACTTCTGGCCGCGGTCAGAAGGGCCAGGGTTCCCGCTCTGGCGGCACCAAGGGTGCCGGCTTCGAGGGTGGCCAGACTCCGCTGGCCATGCGCCTGCCCAAGCTTCCGGGCTTCCGCAACCCCCGTCGTATCGAGTACACCGCTGTTAACGTTGAGCGTCTCGAGCGCAAGTTCGAGGACGGCGCTGTGATCGACGGTGCCGCTCTTAAGGCCGCTCGCATCACTAAGAGCGAGTTCGAGCCCGTCAAGGTGCTCGGCAATGGTGAGCTCACCAAGAAGTTCACGGTCAAGGTCGACAAGGTCAGCGCTTCTGCGCAGGCCAAGATCGAGGCCGCCGGCGGAAAGGTCGAGCTGCCGTGCTAAATGGTCTTAAGAATGCTTTCCGCATCAAAGAATTGCGCGAAAAGATTCTTTTTACCATAGCTATGCTCGTCGTGTACCGCATTGGTGCGCACGTTCCTGTGCCCGGCATTCCCTTCCAGGGGATGCTGGGCCTTTTCTCGACCGATAACAATTCGGTCGCCGCAGGTGCTATGGCCCTCCTGAATCTTTTCTCTGGCGGCGCGTTGAGCTATGTGTCGGTGTTTTCGCTGGGCATCATGCCTTACATCACCAGCTCGATCATCCTCCAGATGCTCCAGGCCGTCGTGCCTTCCCTGCATGAGCTTGCCCGCGAGGGCGAGGTCGGTCAGACCAAGATTACGCAGTATTCGCGTTACCTCACCCTGGCTCTGGCAATCCTCAACTCCGTGGGTTACCTCTTCCTCTTTAAGAGCTTCGGCATCAGCTTCAATGGCGCCGGCGCTCCCGAGATCATCTTCGACCTCATGATCGTCGGTACGCTCACCGCGGGCGCCATGCTGATCATGTGGATTGGTGAGCTCATCACCCAGCGCGGTATCGGCAATGGCATGTCGCTGATCATCTTCGCGAACATCATGGCCGGTCTGCCGCAGGCTATCTTCTCCAGCACCGAGGGCAATGCCGGTGGCATCATCACCATGGTGATCATCTGCGCCATCATCCTGCTGGTTATCCCGCTGATTGTTTTCCTTGAGCGCGGCCAGCGCCGCATCCCGGTCTCCTACGCTAAGCGCGTCGTGGGCCGTCGCATGATGGGTGGCCAGACCACCTACCTGCCCATCAAGGTCAACACCGCGGGTGTCGTGCCGATCATCTTCGCTTCGGCGCTGCTGTACTTCCCGGCTCAGATTGCCGTGTTCTTCCCCGGCATCGGCTGGATTCAGGCAGTTGCCTCCGCGCTTTCGACCGGTTGGCTCAACTGGGTGCTTAACGTTGTCCTCATCGTGTTCTTCGCGTACTTCTACACCTCCATGGTGTTCAACCCCGATGAAACGGCCGATAACCTTAAGAAGCAGGGCGGCTTTATTCCGGGCGTCCGTCCGGGTAGGGCTACCGCGGCCTACATCAAGAACGCGCTCAACAAGATCACGCTTCCCAGCGCTGTCTTTTTGGCGCTCATCGCCATCGTGCCTTCGATCATCTTCTCCTTCACGGGTAACCAGCTGATCCAGGCATTTGGCGGCACGTCCATCCTCATCATGGTCGGCGTCGTGCTCGACACGGTCGATAAGCTCGAAGGCCAGATCAAGATGTATGATTACGATGGATTCTTTAAATAGGCTAGAGGAGGATTGCTCATGAACCTCGTATTGCTCGGAGCTCCGGGTGCCGGTAAGGGCACCGTCGCACAGGAGCTCGTCGCCGAGTTTGGCGTCGCCCACATTTCCACGGGCGACCTGCTGCGTGCTGCCGTCAAGGGTGGCACCGAGCTTGGTATTCAGGCTAAGAAGTACATGGACGCTGGCGAGCTCGTTCCCGACCAGCTCGTGATCGACCTTGTCAAGGAGCGCCTTGCCGCCGATGACGCCCAGCAGGGCTTCATCCTCGACGGCTTCCCGCGCAACACCGCCCAGGCTGTGACGCTCGATTCCGAGCTCTCCGCCATGGGTCGCGAGATCGACTGCGCCCTTCTGGTCGATGTGGCCCCCGAGGTCATTATCGATCGTCTGTCTTCGCGTCGCACCTGCCGCGCATGCGGTTACACCGGCACCGCTGCCGATGCTACCTGCCCCAAGTGTGGCGGCGAGATGTATCAGCGCGACGACGACAAGCCCGAGACCATCAAGAACCGTCTCGACGTCTACGAGAAGTCCACGAGCCCGCTCGTCGACTACTATCGTGGCCAGGGTCTGCTCAAGTCGGTCAACGGTGACCAGGCTCGCGAGACCGTGTACGGGGATGTCAAAGAGGCTCTCGGTCTATGATCAAGATTAAGTCTGCAACGCAAATCGAGCAGATGAAGAAGGCAGGAGCGCTATCTAAGATGGCGCTCCGCCACGTTGGAGCCATGGTGCGCCCCGGCGTTTCCACCTTTGAGCTCGATCAGCTCGCGGAGCAGATTATCCGCATGCATGGCGGCACCCCGGCCTTTAAGGGTTACGGCGGGTTCCCGGGGACCATTTGCGCATCGATCAACGATGCCGTGGTCCACGGTATTCCCAACCCCGACATGATCCTGCGCGATGGCGATATCATCTCCATCGATACGGGAGCCGTTGTCGACGGTTGGGTCGGCGATAACGCTTGGACGTTTTTCGTCGGCACCCCCACGCCCGAAGCCAAGGCTTTGTGCGAGGTCACGCGCGATTGCCTTAAGGCAGCCATCGAGCAGGCTGTTCCCGGTAACCATATCGGGGACGTCGGTTATGCCGTTCAGTCCCTCGCCGAGTCTCACGGTTACGGTGTGCTTCGTGATTATGTAGGCCATGGCATTGGCCGCGTGATGCACGAGGACCCCAACGTTCCTAACTATGGAAAGAAGGGGAGGGGCGTTCGCCTCCAGGCCGGCATGGTCATTGCCATCGAGCCGATGGTTACGATGGGTTCCAACCATGTGAGCACGGGCTCCGACGGTTGGATTGTTACGACCAACGATCACCTGCCCGCCGCGCACTACGAGAACACCGTCGCCATTACCAATGACGGTCCGGTGATTCTCACCACGGATGCCCAAGGTGCTTGGTGCTCCCTCCAAGGCGGAGAAATGTAACAAGTTCCATTTAGTTGTGGAGCCATTACGAAGTTATTACGATGCGTGCATACGTGTTGTAGAATACTCAATCGCTGTCGTTTTCTAGAGAAAGATGATTGCTTGTGAAGAAGGAAGACGCAATTGAGCTCGAGGGTACGGTAAAGGAACCGTTGCCCAACGCCATGTTTAAGGTCGAGCTCGAGAACGGTCATTCGGTTCTGTGCAACATTTCTGGCAAGATCCGAATGAATTACATCCGTATTCTCCCCGGTGACAGGGTTGTCGTGGAGCTTTCCCCGTACGACCTGACCCGCGGCCGCATCACCTATCGCTACAAATAGCGGCACGCATACACGCACTCCATTTCCGACTGCAGGCTTAGCTCAACCTACGGTCGGATTGTGTGTGAAGCCCAGCCATAGTTTTAAACGCCTGCGGCTGGGCGAGTAGATAGTAGGGAAGTAGTTTGAGCGCTACCGAAAGGAAGAACGATGAAGGTACGTCCTTCGGTCAAGAAGATGTGCGATAAGTGCAAAATCATTAGGCGCCATGGCAAGGTCCTCGTCATTTGCGAGAACCCCCGTCATAAGCAGCGTCAGGGTTAAGAGAGGAGACTACGTTGGCCCGTATTAATGGTGTCGACCTCCCGCGTGAGAAGCGCGTTGAGATCGGTCTGACCTACATTTACGGCATCGGCCGCACCACTGCGACGAAGATTTGCGTCGAGTGCAACGTTAACGTGGATACGCGCGTTAAGGACCTCACCGAGGATGAGGTTAACGCCATCCGCGATTATATCGATAAGAACCAGATCATGGTTGAGGGCGACCTCCGCCGTGAGCGCAACCAGAACGTCAAGCGCCTTATGGACATCGGCTGCAACCGCGGCCTTCGTCCCCGCAAGGGCCTCCCGGTCCGCGGCCAGCGCACCCACACTAACGCTCGTACCCGCAAGGGCCCGAAGCGTCAGATCGGTGCTAAGAAGAAGAAATAAGGAGCGCTAGATAGATGGCTACTGCTAAGAAGAACGTTCGCGCTGCCCGTCTGAAGCGCGCGGACCGTAAGAACATTTCCGTGGGCCAGGCTCACATTCGTTCTACGTTCAACAACACGATCGTTTCGATCACCGATCCCCAGGGCAACGTCATTTCCTGGAAGTCGGCTGGCCAGGTGGGCTTCAAGGGCTCCCGTAAGTCCACGCCGTTCGCTGCCCAGATGGCTGCCGAGGCTGCTGCCAAGCAGGCCATGGAGCACGGTATGAAGAAGGTTTCCGTCTTCGTCAAGGGCCCCGGCTCCGGTCGTGAGACCGCCATCCGCTCCCTCCAGGCTGCTGGCCTCGAGGTCTCGAGCATCCAGGACAAGACCCCCATTCCGCACAACGGCTGCCGCCCCAAGAAGCGTCGCCGCGTGTAACTGAAAGGATCGTATCAATATGGCAATCGACAGGACTCCTGTTCTTAAGCGCTGCCGTCAGCTCGGGATCGATCCCGCTGAGCTCGGTTACAGCAGCAAGAAGGAATCTATCCGTCAGCCCAAGCGCCGTCGCAAGGAATCTGAGTACGGCATGCAGCTGCGCGAGAAGCAGAAGGTCAAGTTCATCTATGGCGTTCTGGAGAAGCAGTTCCACGGCTACTTCAACAAGGCCCGTAAGATGAACGGCGTCACCGGTGAGAACCTCATGATCATTCTTGAGTCTCGCCTCGACAACGTCGTCTTCCGTCTTGGCTTCGCCCGCACCCGCAAAGAGGCTCGTCAGTCCGTCCGTCACGGTCACTTCACCGTGAACGGCAAGCGCGTGGACATCCCGTCCTACCGCGTCAAGGCCGGCGACGTCGTCGCTGTCGGCGAGAAGTTCCGTGACCTCCTCCCCATCAAGGAGGCCCTGATTTCCTCCGAGCGCTTTGAGGTCCCTGGCTGGCTCGAGGTCGATATCGAGAAGCTGTCTGGTAACGTGCTCGCTCTGCCGACGCGTGAGCAGATCAGCGGTGATATCAACGAGCAGCTCATCGTCGAGCTCTACTCTAAGTAGTCCATCCGGGCTGCTGAGGCTGGAGGTAATACATGTCAGAATTCATTAGGCCTCAGGTTCAGGTCGAAGAGATCAACGAGACGTCTGCTCGTGTCTCCGTCGAGCCGCTCGAGCGTGGTTACGGCGATACGCTGGGTAACTCCCTTCGTCGCGTTCTTCTGTCCTCGCTCGAGGGTGCCGCCGTCGAGGCTATTCAGATCGATGGTGCGCAGCACGAGTTCATGACCATCCCTAACATGGTCGAGGATGTCACCGACATCGTCCTGAATGTCAAGGGTCTTGTCTTCAGGGCTCTCGGCACGACCGACGAGGCGACCGCCACCATCTCGGTTGACGGCCCCTGCGAGGTCACCGGTGCGGACTTCTTTATTCCGTCCGAGTTTGAGCTGGTCAACCCCGAGCAGCACATTGCTACGCTCACCGAGGGTGGCCATCTCACCATGAGCATGCGCATCGGCTATGGCCGCGGCTATGTTTCTGGCGAGGCCAACAAGCGCGACAACGATCCCATCGGTGTGATCCACGTCGACTCGCTGTACTCGCCGGTTTCCCGTTGCGCCAAGCTCGTTGAGGCTTGCCGTGTCGGTCAGCACACCGACTACGACCGCCTTGTCCTCGAGATCGAGACCAACGGCTCCATCGCCCCGCGCGACGCCGTGGTCCAGGCTGCCAATATCATCAACCAGCATATGGCCGCCTTTATGAACCTTGCCGAGACCCCCGAGGTCGAGGAGGAGGCTTCGATCTTCGCTCCCGAGGTCACCAACGACAACGCCGAGCTGGACAAGCAGATCGAGGATCTGGACCTTTCCGTCCGTTCCTACAACTGCCTTAAGCGCGCCAGCATTCACTCGGTCCGTCAGCTCGTTGAGTTCTCGGAGAACGATCTGCTCAACATCCGTAACTTCGGTGTTAAGTCGATCGAGGAAGTGAAGGACAAGCTTGAGTCCATGGGCCTGAGCCTGAAGGCTTAATGCTTCGCATATTTGAGGAGAAACTAGACCATGCGTCACAACGTTAAGAAGGGCCTGAAGCTCGGCACCGATGCGAGCCACACCAAGGCCATGAAGAAGAGCCTTGCTAAGGCCCTCTTCGAGAACGACCGCATCAAGACCACCGAGACCCGCGCTAAGGCGCTGCGTTCGGTCGTCGACCCGATCATCACTTGGGCCAAGAAGGGCGACCTGCACTCTCGTCGTCTGGCTATCGCCAAGCTCGGCGATAAGCAGCTCGTTGCCGAGATCTTCGACAAGGCTGCCCAGGGCATGTGGCAGGACCGCAACGGCGGTTACACCCGCATCATGAAGCTCGGTAACCGTAAGGGCGACAACGCTCCCATCGTTATCATGGAGCTCGTCACCGAGCCTTGCACGCCTAAGGCCAAGAAGGCTGCTCCGGCCCCTAAGAAGGCCGCTGCTCCCAAGAAGGTCGAGGCTGTCGAGGAGGCTCCTGCTGAGGAGACCGCTGAGTAGACATTCCGTCTGCATAGGCTATATTCGAGGGGTACGTTCGCGTACCCCTCTTTTTTTGTCGCGATACCGTTACTTGTTTGTTGGGAGCGCCCATGACTGCGCCGTCTGATTTCAATTCGATTTCCGAGCTTGACGCCACGCTCGTATTTCGCGTGGCCTATGATGGCTCGTCGTATAGCGGATTTGCCGAGCAGCCGGGACAGACGACGGTTGCGGGTGAGCTGCGTCGAGCCATCGAGACGCTGCTTCGCCGTCCGATCGATCTGACGTGCGCAGGTCGTACCGATGCCGGCGTGCATGCCGTGGCACAGTATATCAGCGTGCCCGTAACGGACGCTGAGCTCGCCCTTACGCGCCGTAGGTGGCTGCGGGCTATGGATGCCCTGCTGCCTAAAGATATCGCCATAAACGAGGTCTACAGGGCCCGTAAGGGCTTTTCTGCACGCTTTGACGCGCGTTCCCGTACGTATACGTACCGTATTGCCGATCGCGATGCGCGCCCCGTGCTGTCCCGTGGTGCCGTGTGGTGGCATCGCTATCCCTTGGACGTCGAGGCCATGTCTGCGGCCTGTCCCGCGCTTTTGGGTGAGCAGGACTTTAAGAGCTTTTGCAAGGTCGCCTCTGCCGTGGGCAAACCTACGCATCGCTGCGTGATGCGTGCCGAGTTTGGCCATGAGGTTGCGTTTGGCGAGGACATCCTGACGTTTACCATCGAGGGCAATGCGTTTCTGCATTCGATGGTCCGCACGATCGTGGGCACGCTTGTCGAGATTGGCATGCATCGCCGTAAACCCGAGTGGATGCGCGAGGTCATCGATGCTTGCGACCGTACCGCTGCGGGCCCCACGGCTCCTGCCTGCGGCCTTACGTTTATGGGCGTGGATTACGATCCCGTCGAGCTTGTCGTGCTCGACTAGGGGGGGCTCGACGCGTCGTGCGTCGACACCCGTCATCTGTGGGCTGCGCGTGTGCAACATCTGTTCTTGGCGTGCAATACAACCGGTGTCTCATTGCTTTTATTGCCGGGGTGTACCATGAACCACGATTTGATTCATTGCTGTCGAGAGGACGGATAACTTGGTTCGACGTGGCTCGCATCCGCGACTTTCGGTGATCCTTGTGGTAGAAGGTTCGCCCAGCTATGCGATGCGTGCGCTCGAGAGTATCCAGAACCAAGACCTCTACGATTTGCAGATTGTCGTTGTCTGCCGCGATGCTGCGCCCGGTGTGCGCCATTCGCTTCAGGTTGCTGCCGACAGGGACATCCATATTGATTTGATTGACGTCGAGGACGCGAAGCGCGGCGCTTGTCTTCGTGCCGGTTTTGATGCCTCGCGCGGCTCTCAAATCATCGCCATGAACGCCGATGAGTGGTTTGCTCCGCAGGCCCTTTCCAAGATGGTCGATATCGCGTGCGATACTACGGCAGACATAGTGCTCCCCACGGTGTCGCTCGACCGCTATGATGCACATCGAGAGCGCCATTCGCGCGTCTTGGATGCTGCTCATATTTCCATCGATAGCAAATCCTCGATGGTGACCGGGCTGCCCCAGTTGATTATAGGCGGCCTTGTCGTTCAGACCTCTGGCGTGATGTACAGCCGCTCGCTGTTTGAGGCATGCCTTTTGTGCGACAAGGTGTTTCGCACAGTTGGGTTTATGGCATGCGCGCTTTCGCAGGCACGATGCGTGTCCGGCTGCGGCGATGCTTGTTTCCACGCGGCGGCACCTAAGCTTACAGATGCCTTTGATCCCACCATGTATGCCAAGGTATCCGATGACACCCGAGCGCTCGACGAGCTTGCTGACTCACTCTCGGAAGCAGATAGCGGTGGTCGGCTCAAGCTGGCAAGCCAAAAGTTCTACTTTGCCGGACTGGTCGCCTGCATCGAGAATTTGTGTCTGAGCCCGCATGGGGTGTCGTCAATCGAGCGTTCCGCCCGCATGCGTGATATGCTCGAGGCACCTCGAACCCGTCAAATGGTCGCCGCGCTCAAGGATAACCATCGGGGGCTCGGTCTGTTGTTTGGGCCGATTGCCAGCGCCAAGCCCGCGCGATGCGTGATGTGTACGCATCTGGCAGCTTTTCTTAACCGGACGGGCGCAAAAACCGCCTAAACGGCTCATTACGAAACAAACTTGCATAGAATTGTTTCGAAATGCGTTCTTATACACAAAAGCCTTCAAATAGCGTTAAACTATTCAATCACTGATTGATTGTCTCCGCCATCTTTTGGAGAGAGGGTTTGTATGGCTAAAAAACGCAATGGGCGCCAGGATGCCATTAGAGATATTGTGCGCAATAAGGACGTCCGCACGCAGCGCGTGCTGGTCGATGAGCTCCGCGCTATGGGCTTTGATTGCACGCAGGCGACTGTCTCTCGCGATATTGCCGATATGGGGCTGCGTAAGCTCCCTGAGGGCATCTATGTTCTGGCAGAGGACCTGCACCTGCAGCGTATGGTTTCCGAGCTCGTAACGGGCGTTCTGCGCACCGATAATCTGGTTATGAAATCCCTGGCGTAAAATGGCGTAATTAGCGTGGCTGACGGTCAGGTTATCGATGGTCAAGTTGCGCATGACGCGTTTATTTTTGCCGCCGATATAAATCTGCGTTACCGGGCCAAAACCGCTCATCGCCAACCCTTTGATGATGCAGTCAGAGCCGCGCACATCCAGGGTGATGTTATGCATACGGCCGCCCTTCTCCCCTGTCACCTGGCTGCCGTCCTGTAAGACAAATCGCCCTCTGCCGTTGCCGCGCAGGCTTCCAAGGATGTGCAACGTTTTGCCAGGAGGAATGAAGATGCCGGTGTTGATATTTTCACAAACGAATCCGGCAGGCACGACGACCGTTTGCCCTTCGCTGAAGGCTTGTTTAAATGAGGCGATCCAGTCGTGTGGGTTGTAGTCGTTAATGTTAACGATTTGTCGGGCGGGAAGCGCGCGAGCGAAAGGGGTATGGAGGAAGGCAAGCGCCGAGCTTGCCGTCAGGAAGGTGCGTCGGGAGAGTTTTTTAAATGGCATACGTTCTCCTCTATAAAGCCTGCAGCAAGCTGGCGAGTTCTCGATTGATCACCTGCTGGTTAAAATCGTGTTCGACTTTTTCGCGCGCACGTTTGACAACCGTAGTAAGTTCGTCGGTGTCCAGTTGGCTAAACGCCGCCAGTCGTTGCGCCAGTGCGCGAGCATCGTTCTCAGGCACCAGCCAACCGGATTTATCGGCCTCCACCAGTTCCGGTATTCCGCTGTGCAGAGTAGAAACAACCGGAATGCCAACCGCCATCGCTTCCATTAGCGCCACCGGAATACCTTCCATATCGCCATCCGCACCTGTAACCGATGGCAACAGGAAGACATCCGCGTCATCGAGCATCGCTTTCACTTCATGGCTCGGTTTAAAGCCCGGCATCTCTATCACATCTTCCAGTTGATATTGTTCGATGAGGGTGCGCAGGCGTCGTTCCCACGGGCCAATGCCGAGGATGCGATAGCGAAATGCCACGCCCTGCTCTTTCAACTGGCGGCAGGCTTCAATCGCCACATGCAGGCCTTTTTTCTCGGTTAAGCGTGCGACGGAGATGATTTCCAGCGGCGTTGCGGGCGCTTTCACCGGACGCGGGCTAAAACGCGTCATGTCCACGCCCATGCGCGATACGGCGATTTTTTCCCTCGGGCAGCCCATTTTTTGCAGCCTTCCGGCCCACAGATTGCTTATTGGTAACATCAGGTCGCCACGGCGAAACAGTTGTTGATATTCGGGAGTGTAGTGGTTGAGCACTTCCCGACTGGAGATATCAATACCGTGGAAGATAGTGGCAATTTTGCCGCGAATGACACCCAGTTCGCGTAGTTTTGCCGCGGTTACCCCAGCAGGGCCAAAATGAGCGATAAACACATCGGCATGAAACGGTGTTGCGACCTGGCCGCAAATGGCAGACAAAATCAGGTTCCGCGACTCAGCACCATAGCGTTTGAGGTTAAGCGCCTGCCAGGTATTTTTACGATGAATACCGCGCAACGTCTGGCTGGCGCGGTGGCGCAGTTTCGCCACTTTGCCTTGTGGCTCGTCCTGTAACCAGCGGGTTCTGGCGGCAAGGTTATATTTTGTCCATGCCGCGTGGGTGTTTTGTGTGTCGCCTTTTTGCAGCGCGACAATCTCCACCTCAAAGCCCATATCAATAAACGCGGTAATTTGATTGAGGACGAAGGTTTCCGACGACAGTGGAAATTTCAGTAAAAAGAAGCCGACCTTCATTTCGCCTCCCCGATGCGTTCAAGCACAGATTTCACCATCTGCATTCCCGTCTGACGTTCGCGACTGACGGCTTCGTTAAGTCGCGTGTTCAGTGCCGGAAGCTGGCCTAAGGTATCCGCAACCATCGCTTGCAGGCTGCCGTCTAATAAATGACGGATATCAATTGCCATCTCTGGTAGCCCCAGTTGTTGCATAATCCCGGCGGATTTATGTTCATAGTTGATGGCAATCGCCGGAGTGGCAAAGTTCATCGAGATAATGGCAGAGTGCAGGCGCGTACCGACGGTGAGTTCACAGGCCCCCAGAATTTTGCCCATTTCCAGATCGTTGAGTTCATCCATCACCACGTGGTAACGGGCAGGATCGCTGATGTGCTGGCGAAGATTGAGCGCCACCATGCGGTCGTCTTTGTTATAGCTGTCGATGCCCGTACAGGTGGAAAGCGCAATCACCTGATACCCTTCGTCGAGAATGCGATTGACCACCCCGGCAAAGGCTTTTTCATACGCTTGCTGAGTGGTGCCGAGACGTTTGTCGAACGGTGCCAGTTCGCGCAGGGTAATTGCTACCGTTTTCTGTTGTGCGGCAACGTCCAGCCAGTGTTGAACGGCATAGCTGGCGGTGAAGTCTTCTGTGTGGTGATCGACCAGCCACGCAGTATCGACGCCATGTTCGACTTTTGCGGTGGTGATATTGCTGCGTTTCATCAGTTCAAGGCTGACCGATTCGCGCAGGATCAGCGCGTCGCAGTGACCAAAAACGTAGTTCGCCAGTTGGTTAAATTGCTCATCCTGGAATGGACCAACGCTGTGACCAATCATAAATAGCGGCTTTTTCGCCATGAAAGTGCAAAGCGCGTGTTCAAACTGCGGCACGCCGTAGAGATCGACAAAAAACGATCCGCCGACCTGAATAATGGCGTCGTAACCTGACAGCAGGCGCACGAAGTCAGTGAATCCCTGGGCGATGGCGATATTACGCAGCTTGCCAGTGTCGGTGACGCGTGAGAGCAATACCTGATGCTGATAGCGGCGACGGAGGGCTTTTTTAACGCGCCCGCCAACGCCCGCCGCGCTGTTGTGTTTTTTCATTTGCAGGAACAGCGGATCGCCCATTACCGGGCGGTTGAGCAGCCAGGAAGAACTGACCGGATAGCGGCTCATCACGTCCACTTCGGCGTGTGGATTGAGGATGTTGATGGCATCAAGTAAGCCGCGCAGGATGGCGCTGTCGCCACGATTGCCGCAAGTGTGGTTGCCCAGAATAAGTAATTTCATTATGACCTCAAAAGGAGTTCTAAATTGCGTCGGTGCTATGGTTGATGATTAAGAGTTAAACCGGTGACATATTCAAAGCTGTGCTCGATCAGTCCCCTCGCCCCCAGGGGAGAGGG